>CAMLNK010000294.1 GCA_946481035.1 uncultured Dyadobacter sp.
CTTTACAAATCCCATATCGAGATACTGTACCGGTATGGCCATAAACTGACCACCGACACGCAACTGGTCGAAGACTCGATCCAGGACATGTTTATCGAGCTCTGGAACAGCCGCAAAAGGCTTTCGGATACCGATAGCATCAAATATTACCTTTTCCGGGTGCTGCGGCGCAAAATCACGCAGCACCCGCTAAACCGAAACGTAGCCGGTGCCGGGGCGGAGCTTTCCGCTTTCGAGCACCGGTATTTTTCCGTTTCCATCGAAAGCGAGCTCATCGATACCGAGAGCGAACAGGGCCGCTCCCATGCGCTCGGCCGCGCGCTCACGCAACTGCCCGCGCGCCAGCAGGAGGCGGTGAACCTGCGCTATTACCACGAGTTCAACCACCAGCAGATCGCCGAGATCATGAACATTTCACTGCAATCGGTGCATAATACGCTGCAAAAATCCATGAAAGGGCTGCGTGAGCTGCTATTTCAAAAAAAAAATCATTTCCCGGGGTAATCTGCCTACGTTTCTCCCATTTGTTTTTGAAGGGATGAAAAACCAGATTTTTCCATGAATTATTTGTCATTTGAGCCGGAGGATTTTGCCACGGATGCATTGTTTTGCAGCTGGGTGCTTCATCCTTCTCCCGAAACGGAGCTTTTCTGGCTCGACTGGCTGCGCAACAATCCCGACAAAGCGCGAGACATCGAGCTCGCGCGCCAAATGGTGTTGCTCGCGTCGTCCGACGAAGCTCCTGCACCGGGATCGGAAACCGTAGACCGCATTTGGCAGGGTATTGAAGAGGGAAAAAACAGGAAGGTCATTCATTTTCCCAACAGGACGATCTGGCTGAAAGCGGCGGCCGCGGTAGCGCTGCTGCTGGTCGCATTCGGCGGCTATTTCTACCGAACGGGTCAGAAACACACTTATCACACTGCATTTGGTGAATCGCGGCGGGTGTTACTGCCCGACGGTACATTGGTGACGCTCAATGCGAATTCGGGCTTGCGTGTGGCCGACCGCTGGGGCAGGCGCACCGAGCGGGAGGTTTGGCTGGAAGGGGAGGCTTTTTTTAGTGTAAGTAAATTAAAAAAGGCAGGCCAGGCCGTCAAATTTACCGTTCATACCCACGACTTGAATGTGGAAGTGCGCGGGACGGAGTTCAACGTTAACACCCGGCAGAACCAGACGCAAGTCGTGCTGAGCGAAGGCCTGGTGCATTTACGGCTCAATGACCGCTCGGAAAAGGAAATTCAAATGAAACCGGGCGACCTGGTCGGTTTTTCGAAGAGCAAGCGGCAGCTGCGCATTCGTCACCTGCCTGACGCCAGCCCGATGTATTCGTGGAAGAACAACCGCTGGACTTTGAACGACGCCTCGCTCGGGGAAATAGCCGGGCTGATCCAGGAAACGTATGGAGTAACCGTTAGCATTGAAAATGATTCTTTGAAAAGACAAACCGTGAACGGAATCGTCCCGACCGACAACATGGGCGATCTTCTGAGCGCACTTGAAAGCATTCTTCCCATTACCATTTCACACCAGGAGCAACGGGTGACGATCCGGGGCCGCCCTAACTGACAGCTAAAATTTTTATCGAAACCTTCAACCAATGCGCATGAAAAAGATCAACTTACTCATGATGGGAATGCTATGCGTGGGCGGTTCTGTGGCCAATGCCCAGACGTTCGCCCGCGGGCAGGTCCCGCAGCCCCAACGCAGCGAGCAGCCATCCTACCGAAGCCTCGACCAGGTCCTGCGCGACCTAGAAAAGCGGCATTCCGTATATTTTATGTACCACAATGATAAAATCAAGTCGTTGCAGGTGCAGTACCAGAGCCGGAATGGCGAAGGCATAGAGGAAACCCTCGACCGCATTTTGAAAGCCAACGGTTTGGAATACAAAAAACATGGCAAGATCTACGCCATCTTCCCGAAAGACGCTGACGCAGGCTCGGTACGCGAACTGAAACAAAGTCTGCGGCAAACCCAGCTGCCGCCGGCCAATACTGTACCGGCCGGTGCGGAATCTTCGCTTGACAACCGGCCCGGTGCAAGCACGATCAGCCCTGAAAATGCGCCTAAGGTGATTAATGTCCGTGGCAAAGTCACCGACGAAAAGAACGATGCGCTGCCGGGTGTGAGCATTGTGCTCAAAGGCACCCAGCGCGGTACTACTACCAATGCGGAAGGGCAGTATGAGCTTGAAATTCCGGACGAATCGGCATCCGGGGCCGTACTGGTGTACAGTTTCGTGGGGTATGCGAGCCAGGAAGTGGTCGTAGGCGGCCGCACGAGCATTGACGTGGCCATGCAGGTGAGCGAGCGCGGGCTGGACGAAATCGTGGTGGTAGGGTACGGAGAGCAGCGTAAAAGCGATGTTACCGGTGCTTCCAGTAGTGTTTCGGCAAGAGAAATCGCCAAGCGTCCGCTGGTGCGCGTGGAGCAGGCATTGCAGGGTACCACTTCCGGCGTAACGGTTTCCAGTTCGAGCGGACAGCCGGGCAGGGGATTGAACGTCCGCATTCGCGGGGCGAATTCCATTACCGGTTCCAACGAGCCGTTGTATGTGATCGATGGTTTTGTGGGCGGAAATATCGAGTCTATTAACCCGAACGATATCGAGTCGCTGGAAATACTGAAAGATGCTTCCTCGGCTGCTATTTATGGTTCGCGGGGATCAAATGGGGTGGTTTTGATCACGACCAAAACCGGTAAGGAAGGTAAGGCGCGTGTGAATTTCAGTACCTGGTTCAGTAAGGCGAGCATTCCCAGAAAGCTGGATTTGATGAATGCCTATGACTTTGCAAGAACCGTAAATGCACAATTCGCCTCAACAGGCAACGCGCCTGCATTCTCTGATCAACGATTGGCCGAACTGAAAGCCAATGGCGGCACCGACTGGCAGGACGAGCTGCACCAGGAGCCGTGGATACAGAATTACCAGCTTGATGTGTCAGGTGGTTCTTCCAATGTCCGATACCTGTTTTCAGCCAATTATCTGGATCAGCCGGGGTTGATTTTAAACCAATATTATAAAAGAACTACCCTGCGTGCGAACATCGATGCGAAGCTGAATGATAAGATCGATTTGAAATTCAATGTCGCGGCCATGCTGCCGAAGAGCCGCAACAATGGCTATTCCGGCGATCTGGTCGATCCGTTCACCCAGGCTACCGAATGGGACCCGACCTCGCCCGTGCGCGACCCGGCTACGGGCCAGTTTATTTACACCGCGCCTTACGGTTCGATCCAGTACAATCCTATTTCAAGGGCGACTAACCAGCAGTTCGACAACCGCCAGGCGAATGTGACCGGTACGGCGATTTTGACCTACCGCATTCTGAAAGGATTGTCGTTTACCACCATTAATACCTACGAAATCCGCACCGGCTTCACACAGAACTTGTTCGGGCCGGGTACGACCAATGGTGTGCTGTATGCAGAAGGCAATGCGTCGCGCGGCGGTTTTTTCCAGAACAGTAATTTTTTGACCTACAAAAACACCTTCGGTGACCATTCGATAACCGTAACGGCTTTGTATGAGCAGCAGAATGGCAACAATACTTCGCTGAATGCGCGTGCCAATAATCTGTCGTCCTATGCTTTGGGATATTATAACCTGAGTCTTGGCGCTACCCAGCTCACCAGCTCGGGCTATTCGCAGGATGCATTACAGTCCTACATGGGCCGGGTTAACTATTCTTACAAAGATAAATACCTGCTCACCGCCGCAGTCCGTACCGACGGTTCTTCCCACCTGACCCAGAAATACAGCACGTTTCCATCATTGGCATTGGGCTGGAATGTGGCTAATGAGAGTTTTATGAAGGATTCCCGCGTGTTTTCAGATCTGAAATTGCGTGCAAGCTACGGGCAAACCGGCAATCAGGCTGTGGGTGCTTACGCGACTATTGCGCAGATCAGCACTGGCGGCCCGCAGCCGGCTTATTATTATGATGGTTCTACGCCAAGCGTTTCGACGCCACTTGGCGCGCCGGTTTCCAAAAACCTCAAATGGGAGCGTACCGAGCAGTTTGACGTCGGTTTGGATGCCTCCTTCCTGCGCGGCCGGCTGACATTCACCGCCGATGCCTATAAAAAGAATATTTCCGACCTGCTTTATAATTACCAGGCGCCATTCTACATGGGCGGCGGCGATTACCTCCGCAACATCGGAAGCGTGGAGAACCGAGGCATCGAGTTTTCGGTAGGCGGTACGCCGGTGGTTTCGGGAAAACTGCGCTGGACTACCAATTTCAATATTTCATTCAACCGGAATAAGGTGACGGACCTCGGTGGCCTCGACAATGTGATCGTGAACGGGATCGGCTCGGCGGGTAACAGCGCTTCTATTCTGCGGGTAGGACGGCCCTTGGGAGAGTTTTACGGCTACCAGTTTCTCGGAACCTGGAAAACCAGCGAAGCCGAAGAAGCGACCCAATTCGGTATGAAGCCCGGCGACGCCAAATATACCGATGTGAACGGCGACCACGCCTACACCGCGGCCGACCGCATGCCGATCGGGAATGGTACGCCCAAGTATGCCTTCGGATTTATCAATGATGTGAGCTACGGCGATTTTACGCTTAGTTTCATGTTCCAGGGCACGCACGGCAACCAGATTTATTCGCAAACCCTCGCTTACCTCTGGGGCGGATTGGGAGACCAGCGCAATGCAACCACGCAGGAAGCGCTCAACATCTGGACGCCGCAGAATGAGACCGACAACCCGGCATTCAGCAACACCAGCAAGAATTTCAACAATAGCAGCCGGTATGTTTACAATGCGAGCTATATCAAACTGAAAAACGTGTCGCTGACCTACAAGCTGCCTGCCGTGGTTTTGAATAAAATTAAAACCCGCAACCTGGAAGTGTACCTGAGCAGCCAGAACCTGTTCATGATCACCAAATACCCGGGCTACGATCCGGAGGTTTCGAATGGTTTCAATGCCATTACGCAGGGCTTGGAAATGGGGGTGATCCCGAACGCCAAGACCTATACGCTGGGTTTGCGGCTGGGGTTGTAATGGTTTCACGCATTTAAAAAGAGCATTATGAAAGTCAAATATTCAATACTATCGATTCTGTTGGGCGCAGCGGTATTCTCGGGGTGTCAGAACCTGACCGAGGACCCGAAAGCGAACCTGACGCCCGGTACCTATTTCAAAACGCAGTCGGATTTGGATGGCGCGGTGTCGGCGATTTACATCCAGTTTGCCCGCGATGGCGCCTGGGGCTTTACCAACCGCAGCACGTCGTATTTCGGTTCCGATGATTTCACTACCGACCCGGGCTTGAACAAAGAAGATTTCCGCCTTTTCGACCGGCTGAGCGGCGGCAGTGGTAACGGCAGCATGGTAGCACAATGGCAGGGACCCTGGCAGGGTATTTACCAGGCCAATAATGTGATTGCGAACTATGCCAAAGTGAGTTCTACCGAAGAACAGAAAAACCAGTCCGCCGGGCAGGCTTACTTCCTGCGGGCATTGGGCTACTACTACCTCGTGCGCACATTCGGGCCGGTGCCGGTGATCCTCACGCCCATCGACGTCGACGACCGCCCCGACCGTGACCCGATCGAGAAGGTTTACGAAGCCATTATCGCCGATTTGCAGAAAGCGAAGGAGCTGTTGCCCGTCAAGTTTGATGGTGCGCCCGGCAAAGCCGACCAAATGGCCGCCCGCTCGCTGCTGGCCGACGTGTACCTCACCATGACAGGATGGCCGCTGAACCAAACCAGTAACTATGCACAAGCTGCGGCAGAGGCCGATGCGGTGATTAAATCAGGCCAGTTTAACCTGAATACGCCTTATGCGCAGGTTTTCACGACCAACAATGGTCCTGAATCGATTTTTGGGCTGCAATACAATGTCAATGGCGGCCTGCCATTGCGGAGCTCG
>CAMLNK010000295.1 GCA_946481035.1 uncultured Dyadobacter sp.
AGTACGACTTTCTGTTTTTGTCCTTCTGCCACATTGATCGCCGCCTGCTTTTCACCATCCGATTGCAGGATCACCGCGCGGCGTTCACGTTCGGCCTGCATTTGTTTTTCCATCGCATTCAACACGCTTTGCGGCGGGGTAATGTTCTTGATTTCGTAACGGAGTACTTTCACGCCCCAGCCGGTAGCCGCCTCGTCGATGGATTCCACCACGGCACGGTTGATGGTCATACGCTCTTCGAATGTCTTATCCAGATCGAGCTTACCGATCTCACTACGCATGGTGGTTTGGGCTAACTGGATGACGGCGAAAGTGTAGTCGGAAATGCCGTAAGCGGCCTTCCGCGGATCAATTACCTGGATGAAAATAACCCCGTCCATGCGCACCTGCACGTTGTCGCGGGTGATACAGATCTGCTCGGGAATGTCCACAGCGGCTTCTTTGAGTGTGTACTTGTAGGCAATCCGGTCGAAAAAGGGAATGATGAAATTGACGCCCGGTTGCAGGACGGCGTAAAACTTTCCCAGACGTTCCAGAATGTAAGCACTTTGCTGAGGGACAACCTTGACGGTCATCAGAATGGTGAGCACCACCAGGACGAGCAGAACAATAAAAGGGGTCATAACAAGTCGGTTTAAGGTCTATGGCGAAAATAACACGAAGTAGCGTTCATTCCTACCGCTCTCGGACTAATGTCGGGTAACAATGCCCCGCCGGTCGATCTCCCGGATAAGTGGTCGGCAGGCTAGGGGATTAGTAGCTTCCTGCTTCCCAGGTCGTCGCCCGCGGCCGTTCGCAAGTGCATAATGTATACGCCTGCGGGCAAACGTGAAGCGTCGAAAGTAGCGTCGTGATCCGTCGTCACCTCCATGAGTTTCTGACCCGATTGATTGTAAAGTTCACCGGTATAACCACTCGCGTTTTGGTCAGCGGCACTTTCAATGGTGATGTTGTAAATAGGGTAGCGGATTGGAAGTACCGACCATCTAACCTGTCTGCAAGGTAATTTCGCAAAGCGGATGGCCGAATTTTCGAATGTGCCGTCTGTATCGATGACTTGGAGGCGGTAGTAGTTTACGGCTTCGGGAGAGGGATCTTCAAACTGATAATGTCGGGCAATATGGGTAGATCCGGATGCGGGAATGCGCCCAACTTCGCTAAAATGCCTGCCATCAATACTCCGCTGAATTGAAAAGTGGGACGCATTCACTTCCTCCGACGTGCTCCAATGCAACTGAACTTTGCAATCGGTAGTTTTTAGCGCAAATTCTTCCAGGCGTACCGGCAAAGGATTGGTAAGAACACTGCTAAAAAACGCAAACACCGCCGCCGTAACGCCGATCTCCTGTATCGTAAACTCCGACATTTCGACAGCCTGCCGCGCGTCGGTATAGCGGCGAAGCACCGGGTACGGATCTTCTTTCTTGTAGCCGTAAGGATAGCGATTCAACGAATCCTGGATGATAAAACTCGATGGCCGGTTCATAAGGAGGGAGGCGGCCGGGCCGAAAACCGGCACGCCCGGAACGGGTTGGGCAAATTTGCCCGGTACTGTCGACCAATGCAAAGGGAACTTCGGTGAATGCGTACCGGCACCGGTAATGAAACATTGTGATAGCGGATTGTTGCCCAGCGGAATATCGAGCTGGATTTTTGCATAATCCAGTAAATCCTGCTTTTGGAGTAAATGTGCGAACATAATGTAATCAAAAGCATAACTCTGGGCCATTCCAAAGGAACCGTAGCCGACATACCCTTTGAAATGGTGGTAAGCGCCGTGGTAGGCGTGGATTTTCATCGTGCGGTTGAAATAGTTGACCAGTACCTCCATGCTCAGTTTGTTTTTGAATTCGTCCACAAATGCATTGTTTACCGCAAATGCCGTGGTAGCATAAGCCCAGGCGGCTTTAAAAGTATGCTGCTGCCAGCTCATGGTCGCATGGAATTGGTGGGGTATCTGACCATACCATTCGCTGAAATCCGTATTGTATTGTGAATCACCGGTTGTTTTATACAACTCCGCCGCTGCCCAGGCACGGTTGTCGGCATCGATCGGGTCGGGGTAAGGGCCGGCTGAAATGCCCGGAACATTAACCGGCGGTGTCGGGGTGGGGTGACCTTTCAGAAACGTCCAAGCATTGCGGGCCTTTTCGAGGCAAGTTGCTGAATAGCCGGGGTTGAATTTTTTGAAATTCCGGGCTGCCATTGCCATTGCTGCTGCGAACAGCGCGGTCGACTGCGTGGTTTTTTCGGAAATGTAAAGCGTGTTTTGTTCCTCGCCCGGCAAACCCTGTGACCAGGTAGCCGGCGTGACGCGAAAGTAAACCCCGCCGTCGGGCGCCTGCATTTGAATAAGCCAATCGGTTTCATATTTAGCTTCGTCGAGCCAGTCCGGGATGCCGTTGCTGCTTTCCGGGATGTTGAGGTGATTGTCGGGAAATTTTTGGGGGTACAGTTCAAACGCTGTGAAGAGAATGAACAATGCGCTCGCGGCTGTGGGTACGTAACGTCCGTAATCACCTGCATCGAGCCAGCCGCCCTGCATCGGGAGCTCGGTGCCGGGAGGGTAGTCGGAGGCGGAGTAAAGTGTCGAGTTGAGGTGTGATGAATGGATTTGTGCTGTTTGAGCAGGTAGCCCTTCGCGCGCCCACGTACCTCCATATGCGGCTTCAATTTTCCCTGATCGCTGGTAATACAATGCCCGGGCCGTTCGGAAGTAAAGTGTATTGTAGCAATCCGAAGCGATAATGAACGTTTCGGAGCGACCGTAGCCGGGTACATAGACATAGTATTTGCCCGGTGTTTCCAAAGTTGAAAAATCCATTTCAAATACCCTTTCCCCGCTGAATGCGGAATCCGATTTGAGGTACTGGCAAGTTCCATTGAACGCGACTTGCTGATCTTCGTCTATCACCTGGAAAGCGGGCGGTGAAAGCGTGTCTACCGGGATAAACCAGGCATCACCCAGGAACCTGCCTAATTTCCCGAGTTTGGGACTACCAGGCAGATAACCTACCTGGTTAGTTTTTACATTTCCATAGATTTCCGTATCGCTGAAAGTGAAGTTGGTATCCAGGTTTGCGGTATTACCGTCGATGTCCGTGATACTGTCAACCAGCAAGTGATAGGAATTTCCGTTTTTGAGGTTTTTTTCAAAAATCAGGTACAATTCAAAAACGATTGTGGGATCGTCCGAGGGCGTCAGCCCTTTTACGAAACTGTGCCGTCCAACCCGCACTGGCTGTGTTACGGTTTGATAGTCGGGATCAACTGCGGATTGCAGCGAGTAGCGTTTGGGATCATGGCAACCGGTTGTATCGAACCGTTCGCTGATGGTCAGTAAGACAACCTGGTTTGAAATCAGTGAAGCCATAATCGACGGGTCGCCGGGCAGAGAGCCGGCTGGCTGGGCATTTGCATAGCTGAGCGCCAGCAGGAGCAGCAATAATATCGTTTTTCCCATCACATTTCCTGTTTGATTTGGAATGGGAAGAGGCGATACTTGTGCCGTTGGCTGATCTGAAAGATTTGTGAATTCCAACCGGCGCAGCTTATTTACTTGCCGGTTGGAATAATTATCCTGTTGCTTGGGAAGAATATGCCGAAGTAGGGAGTGCGGGAATTAATTCCTCAATATCTCCTTCGAAATCACGATTTTCTGTATTTCACTCGTGCCCTCGCCGATGGTGCAGAGCTTGCTGTCGCGGTAGAATTTTTCGGCGGGGTAGTCTTTGACAAATCCGTAACCTCCGAATATCTGTACAGCCTCATTGGCAACGCGCACGGCGGTTTCGGACGAGTGGTATTTGGCCACAGAGCTGGCCAGCGTCACTTTTTCACCAGCGTCTTTCAATGCGGCGGCGTGGAAGGTGAGCAATGAAGAGGCCTGGACGTCGGTATACATGTCCGCCAGTTTGAAAGCGATGGCCTGGAAGTCGCAGATCGCCTTGCCGAACTGCTTACGTTCTTTGGAATAGGCCAATGCAGCCTCGTACGCGCCCCAGGCCGTGCCTACGCCTAATGCAGCGATGGAAATGCGGCCACCGTCGAGCACTTTCAGCGACTGGATAAACCCGTCGCCGATTTCGCCGAGCCGCTGACTATCGGGAACACGGCAGTCCTGGAATGACAGTTCCACGGTTTCCGAAGCGCGCATACCGAGCTTGTCTTCCTTGCGGCCCGCCCTGAACCCCGGGGTTGCGGTATCGAGTACAAATGCAGTGGCGCCATGCTTGTCGCCCGGTTCGCCGGTACGGGTCATTACTACCAGTACATCGGCACTTTTGCCGTTGGTAATGAAGTTTTTAGAGCCATTAATCACCCAATCATCACCATCCCGCACAGCCACTGTACGCATATTGCCAGCGTCGGAACCGGTATTGGGTTCGGTAAGGCCCCACGCGCCCACGAGCGAGCCTGTGGCGAGGCCGGGGAGGTATTTTTGTTTCTGTTCGTCCGTGCCGAACATGTATATATGATTGGTACAAAGCGAATTGTGCGCTGCCATCGACAATGCCACCGACGGATCGACTTTCGCCAGTTCGACAATCGCCGTCACATACTCGCGGTAGCCGAAGCCCGCGCCGCCCAGACTTTCGGGAATGAGCATGCCCATGAGGCCGAGCTCACCCATGGCTTTGAAAAGTTCTTTCGGAAAATGCTGCTGTTCATCCCAGGTGCGGATATGCGGCTTAATATGCAGCACTGCGAAATCCCTGACGGTTTGTTGGATGAGGTTACAAATTTCGTCGGAGGGGTTTATAGTCAGGTCCTTTTCTCGTGTGTCCATGGGTGTTGATGATTATATTTGTGTGATTACCCAATGATAGTGAGAATGCAACAAAATCGCTAGCCAGTAACGAACAAATCCAAATCGCAAAGGTGAACATTCACTTAAAAAAATTACTTTTGCAACCGTCCTTACGCACTTGACTTGGTTAAGTACAATTCCCGGAATTTATTAAACAAGTGCCAAAACAGCTATATAATAATTAACCGTTTATGAAAATTGCAGTAGTAGGAACAGGATACGTTGGTTTGGTGACAGGTACCTGCTTTGCCGAGACCGGCAACCAGGTGACTTGCGTCGACATCGATGTCAGAAAGGTTGAACGCCTTCAAAAAGGAGAAATACCCATTTACGAGCCGGGTCTCGACGTTCTTTTCGACCGCAATGTGGCCGAAGGACGTCTGTTGTTTACGACCAACCTGGCCGAAGGTATCAAGGATGCGCAGGTGATATTCCTCGCATTACCAACGCCTCCGGGCGAAGACGGCTCTGCCGATCTGAAATATATTCTCAAAGTTGCCGACGATCTCGGTCCGATCCTGGATCAGTACGCGGTGATCATCGACAAAAGCACAGTGCCCGTCGGAACGGCCGAAAAGGTACGTGTAGCGATCGCGAAAAATGCGAAAGTTGACTTCGACGTGGTATCGAATCCAGAGTTCCTTCGCGAAGGTGTGGCCGTGGAAGATTTCATGAAACCTGACCGCGTGGTGGTAGGTACTACCTCGGAAAAAGCCAAAAAGGTAATGGAGAAATTGTACGCTCCGCTGGTACGGCAGGGTAACCCGGTGATCTTTATGGATGAGCGTTCGGCGGAGATGACCAAATATGCGGCAAACTCGTTCCTGGCGATGAAGATCACGTTCATGAACGAAATCGCGAACCTTTGCGAGAAAGTAGGTGCTAATGTGGACGATATTCGTCGTGGTATCGGAACCGACAGCCGTATCGGCAAGCGCTTCCTTTTCGCAGGTATCGGATATGGCGGCAGCTGTTTTCCAAAAGACGTTCAGGCACTGGCCAAAACTTCCAAAGATTACGATTACGATTTCCGTATCCTGAAATCGGTGATGGACGTGAACTACGACCAGAAGAAGAA
>CAMLNK010000296.1 GCA_946481035.1 uncultured Dyadobacter sp.
TTCCTCCCCTCTTCCCCTATTCCGCCCTGAGGCTCTTCACCGGATTAATGAGCGCGGCGCGGATCGCCTGGAAACTGACGGTCAGTAAGGTGATCCCGAGCGCTCCGAGGCCGGTACCGGCGAAAATCCACCAGGATATTTCGGTACGATAGGGATAGGTTTTCAGCCAGCCGCTCATGAAATACCAGGCAATAGGCCCCGAAATGACGCAGGCTACGATCACCAGCACGAGGAAATCGGTGGAGAGCAGTTTCCACAGGTTGGCAACAGACGCTCCCAGCACCTTTCTTATCCCTATTTCTTTGGTCCGCTGCTCGGCGACAAACGACGCCAGCCCGAAAAGGCCCAGGCACGAAATAAAAATTGCCAGCGCGGTGAAGAATGAAGCGAGTTTGCCAATCCGCTCTTCGTCTGCAAACTTTTTGGAATAGCGGGCGTCGACAAACTGGTAGATGAACGGACTGCCCGGATCATATTTTTTGAAAACCGCCCCGACTTTTTCCAGGGCAGCGCTCATCCCGGCCGAAGGCGCCAACCGGATGTTGATCATGTTCGTGTTCCGATAGTTAACGACGTAGAAAGTCGGGCTTACGGCATTGAACGGCGACTCCCGGATCATGTCTTTCGTTACGCCGATCACCCGATATTCCTTGCCTCCCCAATTCAGCATCGTTTCAAGCGGCTTTTTGAGCGCCATTAATTCCAGAGCGGTTTCGTTGATAATCATAGCCGTCGAATCGGTCGCGTGCTCGCGCGAGAAATCACGGCCCTGAGTTATTTCCCAACCGACTGTTTTTCCAAAATCGTGCGAAATACTGTTGGCCATCAGCAAAGGGATCGCATCCGGCGCCTTACCCGGCCACGAAAGATTGGTAACGCCTCCGTATTGCGCAGTCACCGACCCGGTCGACTGCGAATAGCCGCTCACCACACCGGTATTCATCAAATCGTTTTTCAGGGCATTATAATGTCCGTACAATGCCGGCGAGGTCATATCCACTTCGATCAACCCTTCTCTGCTGTACCCCACCGGACGGTTTTTCGCATGCTGGATCTGCCGGAAAACCACCACCGTACCGATGATCAGCGTCACAGAAACCGTGAACTGCGTTACCACCAGTATTTTACGGGGTAATGCGGCAAACCGCCCGGCCTTGAATGTCCCTTTCAGCACTTTTAATGGTTGGAAAGATGAAAGGTACAGGGCGGGATAGCTGCCGGCAATCGTGGCTGTGAGTAAGCTGAAAACAATTCCGGCGATCCAGAACAGCGGGTTAGCGAGCGGCAATGTGATCTTTTTTTCGGCCACTTCGTTGAAAGCCGGCAATGCAAGCCCGGCCAATGCCAGTGAGAGTACAAATGCAATCAGTACCACTAGTACCGATTCACTAAAAAACTGGCTCACCAGCTGTGCCCGCACCGAGCCGATCGCCTTGCGGATTCCCACTTCCTTGGCACGCTTCTCGGAACGCGCCGTACTCAGGTTCATAAAATTGATACACGCCAGCAAAAGCACAAAAACACCGATAGTCCCGAAAAGCCACACGAAAGTGACCAGGCCGCCCACGTTGACCCCGTTCTCGAAGTCGGAATACAGGTGCCAGCGGTTCATTGGGTGCAGGAAAAACGCGGGTTTATAGCCGGGCGGATTTTCCCTTTTCATACGTGAGTCTTTGATCTTAGCCGAAGCCACCCCAAAATCGGCGCCTTCGCGCAGCTGTACATATACCTGATACGAATTTTCGTCCCAATTTTTCTCCGCTCCCTGCACCGAGGGGTCGATCGCAACAAAAAGGTCCCAGGGTGCGAGCACATAGGCATCCCTGAACGTGCTGTTATTCGGAATATCTTCATATACTCCTGCCACCTTCACATCGCGGTTGCTATTCAGCTTGACAACCCTGTCGACAGGATTTGCATCGCCAAAAAGTGCCCGGGCAAATGATTCGGAGAGCAGTATTGAATTGATATCCTTCAAATTGTCGGTACCAGACACCATACGGATCGACATCATTTTGGTAAATGCAGGTTGCACGTAGCGACCCACCTTCGAGAACATTTTGTCCCCATTTGAAATCATAATATCCCGGTAAGCCGACTTACTGACCGCCTCAAAATCGGGATACTTCTCGTTCATCTCCACTGCCAGCGGCAACGGCACCACGTCATAGGCCGATTTTTCCGGCCCGAATTGTACAAACTGCCACACCTGCCCGATGCGCTTATGATTTTGGTGATAGTGGTTGAACGACACCTCATCATAGACCCATAGTCCAATCAGCACAGCCACAGCCATACCCACCGAAAGCCCGCCAATGTTAATGGAAGAATACCCCTTGCTTTTCAGCAAGTTTCTCCATGCGATTTTGAAGTAGTTACGTATCATGTTCGTTGTATGTTTTTTGACCACGGACCGCCGACCATCGACCGCCGATCGCTCTTCTTGTTTTTACCTTAATCAAAGACTACCATGGTCTATGGTCGGCCGAAGGCCCATGGTCCGCGGTCGGCCGTCAGCGGTCAATGGTCAGTCATCATTCCGATCTAAGACTTTTAACAGGATTCATCAATGCCGCCTTAATGCTTTGAAAACTGATCGTCGCGAGCGTCACGAGCACTGCGGCCACGCCTGCGCCCAGGAACACAAAAGGACTGATATGGATATGGTAATTATAATTGGCCAGCCATTTTTGGAGAAAATAATAGGCCAGCGGCGACGCAATCGCGCAGCTGATCACTACCAGCAGCACAAAATCGCGCGACAGCAGCAGCCAGAGCTGTGAAATCGACGCTCCCAGCACTTTGCGGACGCCGATTTCCTTCGTCCGCCGCTCGGCCATAAACGAAGCCAGTCCGAAGAGCCCAAGGCAACTGATCAGGATCGCCAGGACGGCGAAAATGCCCGCCAGTTGCCCGATCTGACTCTCGCTGCGGAATTTCTGATCATATTCGTCGTCTACGAAACGGTATTCGAAGGGGTAGGAAGGGTTGTATTTCTCAACCACCGGCTGGATCGCGGCGAGCGCCTTTTTGGTCTCTGCCCCATTTTTAAAGCGGATCAGTCCCTGGAAAGTAAAATAGGGGCGCATCAGCATAATGGCGGGCTGTACTTCGTCGTACGGATTTTGCTGGATCACGTCTTTGGTAACCCCTATTACCGTCATATCCTCATCACCAAACTTCACGTGGCTACCTACCGGGTTCTTGAAACCCATCAGTTTCACCGAAGCTTCGTTGAGTACAATGGCATTGCTATCTGTAAGCATCTTTTCAGCAAAAAATCTGCCCTGTTTCAATTTAAGGCCCGCCGCGTTGAAATAGGAAGGATCAACCATCACTACGGTAAACAATCGCTGGCTGTTCGGGTCCTTTCCGGGCCATGAAAACCCTGACCATTGATTGTAGACTCCTGTCATAGGGCTCGACGTTTTGCTCACGGCCTCCACGTAACCGGTACCCATCAGCTCCGTTTTCATGGGAATAAAGTTCTTTTGCAAGTCGCTTGAAAGGCTCATCCAGATCAGTTTTTCGGGGTTATAACCCATCGGCCGGCTTTTGGCATGCTGGATTTGCTGGAAAACAATCACCGTCCCGATAATGAGCGCGATCGAGAATGTAAACTGGGTCACAACCAATATCTTCCGCGGCAAATTGGCCGCCCTTCCAACCTGAAATGTGCCTTTCAGAACTTTTACGGGCGCGAATCCCGATAAATACAACGCCGGATAACTTCCCGCGAGCAAACCTGTGACCACGCAACCCGCGAGGGCTACGGCCATCAATGGAAGGTCGTTCAGGCTGAATGTAATATGCTCAAAACCGACATTTTTGAGATAGGGTAATGCAAATTCAACAATCACCAGCGAGATCACAAAACCCAGCAATGCCGTAAGCATCGATTCCGTGAGAAACTGGGCAATGAGTTGCTGCCGCAGCGAACCAACCGCCTTGCGTATCCCCACTTCCCGCGCCCGTTTCTCCGAACGTGCGGTACTAAGATTCATAAAGTTAATGCAGGCGATCAGCAGCACCAGTATTCCTATCACACCAAAAAGCCGCACATATTCGATGGCCCCGCCGGTATTTACCCAGTCCTTGAATTCACCAAACAAATGCCACTTCGACATCGGATGCACAAAAAGCAGGCTTTCCTGCTTGTCGTTCATCTTCTGCCGCACCAGGTTGGCGATGCGCGCCGAAAATACCTCCGGCGTAACGCCGTCGTTCAGTTGTACAATGGTTTGGAGAAAATTATTCCCCCACTGATCCAGTGCCCCGCGGACAAAGTCGGACGTGGCAATATTCAGCTCATAGGGCATCAGGTAGTCGAATTGGAATGACGAATTCTTTGGAATATCCTTTAATATACCCGTTACCATCACTTCAAACTGGTTGTCGATCCGGATCACCTTCCCTACGGGTTCCACATTGCCGAACATCGCTTTCGCGAGCGACTCCGTCAATACAATCGAATACGGGTCTTTCAAAACCTGCTCCGCATTACCCTTCACGAGCGGGAATGTGAACATTTTCAGAAAATCGGGATCGACATAATGGCCTGACCTGCTCAGTTTCTGATCGCCGGCCACCAGGCTGTGCTTATCGCCCCAATCCATCCGCGTGACGTACTTCGCCTCGGAAAAATTCGTCCGCAGTTCTGTCGCCAGCGGAAGCATAATGCCGTTTTGCGTGCCCTTATGATTGTTGAAATGCGTCTTTTTCATGACCCTGGCGATATTCGCCCGGTTTTCATGAAAATTATCAAAGCTCCATTCATACCGTACCCAAAGGCCGATGAGCAGCGCCACCGCCATCCCCATCGCCAGCCCCAGGATGTTGATCGCCGAATACCCCTTATTCTTAACCAGATTACGAAGGGCGATTTTTAGATAGTTTTTTAGCATTGTTTTGTTTGTTTTAGGAAGAAAGGGGGAAAGGGAGGATGGAGGAAAGGAGGAAGGGGAAAAGGAATGGAAAATTAGTGATCCCTTTCCTCCATCCTCCCTTACTCCCTCACTCCCTTCTTAAACTTTTAACAGGATTCATCAGAGCCGTTCGTATGGATTGAAAACTTACTGTAAACAAGGCGATTACCAAGCTCAGCGCCGACGCCGAAAGGAATACCCAGGCGCTCATTTCGACTTTATAAGGATAGTTTTCCAGCCATTTTTGCATGGCATAATAGGCCGCGGGAAAAGAGAGTACAAAAGACAAGGCCACGAGTTTGACAAAATCTGTGGAAAGCAATGCCACAATGCCCGCTATCGACGCACCGAGCACTTTACGGATCCCAATTTCCTTCGTCCGGCGCTCGGCTGCGAGCGTGGCCAGGCCAAATAACCCGATGCAGGAAATGAAGATCGTCAGTACCGCGCCGAAAAGCATGATTTCCTTCCATTTCGCCTCCGACTCGTAGCTTTTAAGATTCTCCTCGTCTACAAACTTGTAACTATACGGCACGATCGGGAAAAGTTTGCGAAATGTTTTGCCGATGTGTGCAAGGCTCGCCGATTCGGTGCCGGGTTTGATGCGGATAAATACTTTTCCGAATGTGTTACCCGGCTTCATCGTGAAAAGCTGCGGCCGGATGTTCGCGGTGAGCGACTGGAAATGGTAGTCCTTCACAACACCAACCACCGTATATTTCTCGCCCGGATTATACCAGAAATCCACTTCCTGCCCCAGCGGTTTCTTCCAACCCGCCTTTTTGACAAAAGTCTCGTTTACCAGCACAGCCTTCGTAGAATCCGAAGCCAGCTCTCCCGACAGTTCCCTGCCCTGTACCAAAGGTATTTTCAACACCGACAGGTAATTGGAACCGACCGTTTCGTAAGCAAACTCCATGTCCGTCCCCGCGTTGATCCTTGCCGTCGTGCCCCATTGACC
>CAMLNK010000297.1 GCA_946481035.1 uncultured Dyadobacter sp.
AGCACAGAAAATAGCGTTTGGCCCGATGTACTTTCAGTCGGTGGTGGCCCTGAGGGACCTGGGCATTTTGCAATACATCAGCGAAAACCGCAAGGGTGTAAGTATTGCCAACATTATTGAAAATGTTGATGTCTCCGAATACGGCGTGACCTTGCTTTTGGAAGCGGCCGAAATCCTGGGCGTGGTAGAAATAGAAAATGAAATTGTCAAGATCAGTAAAATCGGTTTCTTTTTGTTGAAGGACGAAATGACGCGCGTGAACATGAATTTCATGAAGGACGTGTGTTACCTGGGCGCAAGCCATATGACCGAAAGCATCGTCAACGGCAAGCCCGAAGGCCTCAAAGAGCTGGGCAATTGGCCGACGATCTACGAAGGACTCTCGATATTGCCCGAGCCGGCAAAAACTTCCTGGTTTGAATTCGACCATTACTATTCGGACAATGCATTTCCCGACGCGCTGAAAATCGTGTTCTCTAAAAATCCTAAGCTGATCTTCGACGTGGGTGGAAATACGGGCAAATGGTCGTTTGCATGCTGCGATCACGACGCGGATGTGAGGATTAAAATACTCGATCTGCCGGTGCAGCTCAATGTAGCCAGGGCCAATGCGACCGAAAGGGGGCTGTTGGAACGGATTGATTTCCACGCGATCAACCTTTTGGATACAACCCAGAAAATCCCGCAAGGCGCCGATGTGATCTGGATGAGCCAGTTCCTGGACTGTTTTTCCAAAGAGCAGATCGTGGCTATCCTTGAAAATGCCTGCCAGGCAGCTTCTGAAAATACCACTTTGTATATTCTGGAACCATTTTTTGATAACCAGAATTATCCTGCTGCACATTATAGCCTGGTGGCGACATCTTTGTATTTTACAATTATGGCCAACGGCAACAGCAAAATGTACAGGATCGGGGTGATGAAAGAGCTGGTATGCCAGGCCGGGTTTGAGGTGGTTAACACTTACCCGCTGATCGGCGATAGTTATCATACGATTCTTGAATGCAGGAAAAAGGGCTGATCCTTTTACATGCGGAATACGTAAATATTGATTGTTATGAAGCGAATGGTGGCGGTTTGCCTTGTGGTGCTGCTCGCTGCGGCTTTCCCGGCCCAGGCACAGATTGACAAGGGAGTTTTTTACAAAGCATTGTCGAGCGGGCAGGAGGATTCTATCGACAGGGCGCTGGCAAGGCTCCAAACAGAAAAATCCTCCCCGAAAGTGAATGCCTACAAAGGCGCATTGACGATGAAGAAGGCAGGTTTTGTGAAAGGGGTAGGAGGCAAAGTGAAGACCTTCAAAAAGGGAGCCGAGCTGCTCGAAGACGAGATCAAAAGCAACCCGGATAATACCGAGTTTCGTTTCCTGCGACTGACCGTACAGGAGCACGCGCCGGGAATTTTGAAATACAATAAAGAAATAGATGCCGATAAACAGGCCGTCGTTTCGGGCTATGATAAGCTGGACGCCGACCTTAAAACCGTCATCGCCGATTATGCGAAGGATTCGAAGGTATTGAAAGGATCGGATCTCAAATAGGAATGCATTAACAGGATTTTTGCGGATCAATGAAAAATATTCTAGTTGTAAACTACTCTCAGTCAGGTCAGTTAAATGAAATAATCGATCAGTTTCTGATTCCGTTTCAGCCTGAAACAGTAGAGCGGTTAGAGATTTTTCCCGCCAAACCCTTTGTGTTTCCGTGGACTTCGGACGAATTTTTTGACAAAATGCCCGAATGTGTGCAGGAGGAGCCGATCGAGCTCAGGCCGTTGCATTTCGGCTCGGAGCGCTACGATTTGATCGTGTTGGGTTATCAGCCCTGGTTTTTGTCGCCCTCGCTGCCTACCACGGCGCTGCTGCACAACCCTGGCTTTAAATCCAGGGTGATGGATACGCCCATTGTGACCGTGATCGGCGGGCGTAATATGTGGCTCAATTCGCAGGAAAGCATTAAGAAACTGATCGCCGATGCGGGCGGGAAACTGGTTGGCAATATACCGCTGATGGACCGGGTTTCGAACCTTGTCAGCGCGGTGACTATTTTGCACTGGATGCTTACCGGCCGCAAAGACCGTAAATGGGGCATTTTCCCCAAGCCGGGCGTGAGCGATCAGGACATTGAAAGTGCTTCGCGTTTCGGGGCAATTGTCAAAAAGGCGTACGAGCAGCGGCAGTACGAGAATTTACAGAGAGAAATCATGGCCACAGGCCTTATTAACATACCCACTGATATTCTTTTTATCGAAGGGCGGGCCAAAAAGCTGTTCAGGATTTGGGCGAAATTGATCAAAACCAAGGGCACGACCCCTGAAAAGCGCAAGCGGCTGGTAGGCTTTTTTAAGTATTATCTGCTGGTGGCCCTTTTTATGGTAGCGCCGGTGCTGGTAACTGCTTACAGGCTGCTGATTGCCCCGTTTGCCGCCAATGCGATTAAGAAGAAAAAAGAATACTTTTGTGGTGTAGAAACCAAATCATAATGTCAGAAGCATATATTACCAGGATTGCCAAGTTTTTACCGAATGAGTCCGTTTCCAATGAGGAAATGGAAGAATACTTAGGATACATCAACGGAAAACCATCCAAATCAAAAGCCATTGTTTTGCGCAATAATGGTATCAAAAACCGGTTTTACGCACTGCGCAAAGATGGTACGCCTACGCACACCAATGCGGAAATGGCGGCGCTTGCCATCAAGGATCTTTTTAAAAATAACCCGGCTGAGATCGCCGAAATGGACCTGCTGAGCTGCGCCACATCCAGCCCCGACCAGTTGATGCCTTCGCACGGCTCGATGGTGCACGGTAACCTGCCGGAGGCTCATTCGATAGAGGTAGTATCGCCCTCGGGCGTGTGCTGCGCGGGGATGCATGCATTTAAATACGCCTATATGGCCGTGAAGCTGGGCGAAAAGCAGAAGGCGGTGGCCTGCGCTTCCGAGCGGCTGTCGACGGTGCTGCGCTCGGATCAGTTTGAGGATGAAGTACAGCAGCTCACCAGGCTGGAAAAGAACCCATTTCTGGCATTTGAAAAGGATTTTCTGCGCTGGATGCTTTCTGACGGCGCGGGCGCATTTCTGGTAGAATCAGCTCCCAATAAGGAAGGCATTTCATTAAAAATAGACTGGATTGAAGGCTGCTCGTATGCCAATGAGGTGGAGGCGTGTATGTACATGGGCGCAGACAAGCTCGAAGACGGCACATTGGTAAGCTATAAGGACTTCACTGCCGACCAAATCCAGGAGCGTTCGGTGTTGAGCATCAAGCAGGACGTGAAGCTATTAGGCGAAAAAATTGTTAAATTAGGTTTTGCCAAGCTCAAAGATATTCTGGTTAAGAAAGGGATCACGATGGATGATGTGAGCTATTTTCTGCCGCATTTGTCGAGCTATTTCTTCGAAAGCAAAATCGATGAGTTTTTCAAAGAAAACGGTATGCCGGTCCCCAAAGAGAAATGGTATACCAACCTGGTCACCAAAGGCAACGTAGGCGCGGCCTCGATTTATATGATGCTCGAAGAGGTGTTCAACAGCGGGGCTTTGAAAAAGGGTGAGAAAATATTGCTGGCAGTGCCCGAGAGCTCGCGCTTCTCGTACATGTTCTGCCTGCTGACTGTGTGCTAAACCATACTAAAAGCTGCCCATAATCATGAAAAAGGAAGACCTTCCGCAAGATCCCGGCGCGCTCGATCAATTTACCCGGGAAGTTTGCTACGTCAAAAACGAGGACGGTAAGTACGAAACCGCATTGAGCAAGGGCTGGAACGTGAAAAAACAGGCGCTGGACAGCGCCTGGGAGGAGGTCAACGAGCGGGTGGAAGAGGCGCGCAAGGCAGTGGCAAGCGGCGAAAAAAGCCCGGTATACTATTTTATGGAGCTTCGCCTGATGGATCTTTCGGTCCTTTCGGGCTATACGGGCATCTTTCCGTTTTTCATCAAACGACATTTCAAACCATCCGTTTTTAAAGATCTCAGCGAAAGAAAACTGGAAAAATATGCCAGGGCTTTCGACATTACTGTGAGCGAATTGAAAAATTTTAAAGGTTGATCCAGTGAATATTGACAGTCAAACGGATGAATTCCATCACGTGCAGACGGCCCATTGCGAAAACGGGGTCACAACCGCATTGCTGCGCTACCACGGCCTTGATTTCATGACTGAGCCGTTGGCATTCGGCATGGGCTCGGGCCTGTTTTATATACAAATACCTTTTCTGACGGTCAACAACGGCCCGGCGATCTCCTTCCGGACGATGCCGGGGGCGATCTTCAAACGCACCTGTAAGTCGCTGGGCGTGGAGGTAACCCGCAAGAAATTCTCTAATCCGGCTGCCGCCGAGGCATTTCTGGATCAGAAAGTAAGGGAAGGTGTGCCGGTAGGCTGCCAGGTCGGCGTGTTTCATCTGAGCTATTTCCCCAAAGAATACCGCTTCCATTTCAACGCGCATAACCTGATCGTTTTTGGCCAGGAGAATGGCCGCTACCAGATCAGCGACCCGGTCATGGAAGATGTGACCTCGCTTTCCAAAGAAGAACTTTCCCGCGTGCGTTTCGCGCAGGGCCCGCTGGCGCCCAAGGGACATATTTATTTCCCCGAAAAAATAAAACCCATTACCGACGACATGATCCGCAAGGGCATCGTGACCGGTATCCGCCGCAATGTGCGCGATATGCTCAACATTCCGGGCAATTTCGCAGGGGTGAATGGAATCCGCCACACCTCCAACCACGTTCGCAAATGGCGCGATAAGCTGGGTTTGCGCAAGGCCAGCCTGTATTTGGGCCAGATCGTGCGGATGCAGGAGGAAATAGGCACCGGCGGAGGTGGTTTCCGCTTTCTTTACGGAGCATTCTTGGAGGAAGCCGCTGCCTATTTGCAGGACGAGCGCGTTTCAAACATTTCCGAAGACTTCACAAAAGCCGGCGATATGTGGCGCGCGAGCGCTATTAAGATGGCCGGCGTGTACAAAGGCCGCCTCACCGAACAGAAGGATTTTGAAGAAATTGCCGATATGATGCTGGAAATCCGTCTGGTTGAAAAAGAGGCATTTCAGAAGCTTTCAGGCCTGAAACTGGGTAAATAGTGCGGATGGGTATGGCGGGTAAGGCGTGCATTGAGATCAGGGACGTGTATAAGCGTTACAAATCCGCCCAGGAGGATAGCCTTTCGGATGTGTCGCTGGACATTGTCCAAGGCGATGTTTTCGGGTTACTGGGGCCGAATGGTGCCGGAAAAACTACGCTGATTTCCATTCTCTGCGGTATTATTCCCGTTTCTTCCGGGCGCGTCGATTTCTACCATAATGGCGCGCCGTATTCTGACGCAGAAAGAAAAAGCCGGATCGGTTTTGTGCCGCAGGAATACGCTTTTTATCAGGAGCTAACCCCGCGCCAGAACCTGGATTACTTCGGGGCGATGTACAACCTTTCCAAAAACAAGCTGGAAGAGCGCCGCGAGCATTTGCTGCAAGTGCTGGGCCTTGAAAAAGTGGCCGACAAAAAGGTAGGCACGTTTTCGGGCGGTATGAAGCGGCGCGTGAACCTGGCGATCGGCATTATCCATCAGCCGCAGATCCTGTTTTTGGACGAGCCCACCGTAGGCGTGGACGTGCAGAGCCGGAATGCGATTATCCGTTATCTGCAAGCGATCAACCAGGCAGGCACCACCATCATTTACACGTCTCACCATATGTCGGAAGCCGAAGAGTTTTGCAAAAACATCGCGCTGATCGACCACGGGCGGGTTATTGCCCAGGGCGGCTTGCAGCACCTGAAAACCGTGCACCAGGTTGCAAACCTGCAAACATTGTTCATCAACCTGACCGGCGAGGAGTACCGCGATTAAGCATATGTTCAAATT
>CAMLNK010000298.1 GCA_946481035.1 uncultured Dyadobacter sp.
GGCGGGGGAATCCATTCCTTCGATATTAATTCGGGGTCGAATGTGTTTCAGTTTGAGAGTAATATCGGCATTGAGATCCGTGGAAACACGTCTATTTATTGGGACAAAAAATCTTACAGCGTCGAGATCAGGGATGTTGGCGGTAGCAGCGTGGATGCTTCACTGCTTGGCATGCCCGCGGAATCGGACTGGGTGTTGAATGCGTGCTATGGCGACAAGTCATTCATTCGCGATGTGTTCGCGCATGAAATGTACACGCGCACGGGCCGCTACTCGCCGCGTACGCGCTATGTGGAGGTGTTTAAGAATGAAATCGGCGGAATGTCCTACCACGGGGTATATATTCTGATGGAGAAGGTGAAACGAAATACGAACCGTATCAGTATCAAGAAATTGGCCGAGACAGACACCGATGCCGCTAAGATTACGGGGGGGTACCTGTTGCAGGTGGCAGAGGACGAAGATATGAAATGGACATCTGGTTTTCCCGGAAACAATGCGCCCTCGCAGCCGAACCCGTTTTTCCATGTCGAGTATCCCAAGCTGCACAACTATACGAACACGGTGGTCAGGGATTTGCAGTTTAATTATATCAAAAACCATATCGACAATTTCGAGCAGGTACTCGCAGGCCCAAATTATAAAAATGCCCTGACCGGCTATCGGCCCCTGCTCGACGAAGACGCGATGATCGATTACCTGCTTTTACAGGAAATCACCAAGAACTCGGATAACTGGCGGGCGAGTACGTTTTTTTATAAACAACGGGACGACGAGGGCGGCCAGATCGTGATGGGTGCTCCCTGGGATTTCGACAAATCGATGGGAAACCAGCAATGGTGCTACGAGCTGTCGGTGCTGCCCACGGGTTCGTGGGCCTGGCAGTTCAATATTTACTGCCCCGATCGCCCGCCTATGACCGTTTTCTGGCCGGCACGCCTACTTACCGACTGCTATTTTAAAAACAAGCTCGTTACACGTTACCAGCAACTCCGCGAATCACTATGGAGCGATGCGTCCATCTCGACTTTTATAGACCAGCGACAAACCGAATTGACCTCGCAAAACGCGATGCAGCGCAATTTCACGAAGTGGAATATTCTGGAAACGGCCGTGATGTTCAACGAGCATTACACATTGCCGGGTAATACCCATACCAAAGAAGTACAATACTTGAAAACGTGGCTGCTTGATCATTTGGCGTGGATGGATTCCAATATCGCTTCCATTTCGACGGAAGATTGCAGCGTGCTGCCCGTTACATTTAAGGAAATTGATGTGAAGGAGGTGGAACAATCAGCAGTACGCGTGAGCTGGTCGACCTCGGAGGAGACGCGCAACGATTACTTTGAAGTAGAGCGGAGTGCCGATGCGCGCCATTTTCAGGCTTTGGGTAAGGTAAAAGGGAAGGGCACTACCTCCGTGGAGCAGCATTACGATTTCCTGGACATCAATCCGCTGCCGGGTACGACCTACTACCGGATCCGCCAGGTAGACACCGATGGTACGGTGAGTTTGTCGTCGATGAAACAGATAACGAGGGCGGGAAATGAGCCGGTCGTTTTGTTTCCTAATCCGGCTGCGGAAAACGTAATACTTAGAAACGTACAGCCAGGTGCGGTCATTCTGATCCGTGATAATACCGGACGCGTCGTGAAACGGATTACGTCGGCCGGGAAGCAGGTTGAAGTGGCGACCGGCGTGTTGCAGCCCGGCAGTTATGTACTCACGGTAACCGCACCCGACGGGAAGGTCGAGATACAAAAACACCTGGCTGTGGACCGATAGGCTGGGCGCCCCCGGCTAGGTGCCCCCGGCTGGGCGCCCCCGGATTGGCATTGCTTTTTATACGAAAAGGCATTATCAATCTGGGGAATATGCTGGAAGAACTTTGGTATAAGAATGCCGTCATTTACAGTCTGGATCTTGAGACTTTCATGGACGGTAACGACGATGGTACGGGTGATTTTGAAGGTCTTTGCAACCGGCTCGACTATTTGCACGCATTAGGGTTGGACACGATCTGGCTGGCGCCTTTCCAGCCCACCCCTAATCGTGATAATGGCTATGATATCAGCGATTTTTATGGTGTGGACTCGCGCCATGGTTCCAGCGGCGACTTTGTGGATTTCATTCACAAAGCCCGCAAGCTGGGGATAAAAGTAATCATCGATCTCGTCGTGAACCACACTTCCGACGAGCATCGGTGGTTCAGGGAATCGAGAAGTTCCAAAGACAACCCGAAAAGGGACTGGTACGTCTGGTCGGACAAGCGGCCGAAGGGGTGGAAT
The DNA here is from genome assembly GCA_946481035.1 of uncultured Dyadobacter sp. The sequence goes on from CAMLNK010000298.1 coordinate 2,292, forward strand.
AAGGGGATGGTTTTCCCCGGTGTGCAAAAAGCCACCTGGACGCGCGACAAGAAAACCGGCGCCTATTATTTCCACCGTTTCTACGAATTTCAGCCTGATCTGAATACCGACAACCCCGAGGTCCGCGCGGAAATCAACCGGATCATGGGGTACTGGCTGGAATTGGGCATTGCAGGCTTTCGCGTGGATGCCGTGCCGTTTATCCTCGAATCACCCGATGCCGGCGGAAAATCGAGCCCGCTTCATTTTGAATACCTCAAGGAAATACGGCGGTTCCTGCAATGGAGGCGGGGAGATGCTGTGCTGCTGGGTGAGGCCAATGTGCTGCCGGCGGAAAGCAAGCAGTACTTCGGCGAGGAAGGGGACGGCATTCACCTCATGTTCAATTTTTTTGTAAACCAATACACCTTCTACGCGCTCGCCACCGCCGACACGCGCCCGCTCATACGCGCGCTGGAAGCCACGCGCGAAAAAGCGGCGGGAAGCCAGTGGGCATTTTTCCTCCGCAACCACGACGAGCTGGATCTGGGCAGGCTTACACCGGAAGAGCGGCAGGTCGTTTTCGATCGCTTCGGGCCGGATAAAAATATGCAGCTATACAACCGGGGTATCCGCCGGCGGCTTTCTCCCATGCTGGGTAACCGGCAGCAAACCGAACTTGCTTACAGCCTGATGTTCTCGTTTCCGGGAACGCCCGTGATCCGTTACGGCGACGAGATCGGTATGGGCGATAACCTCGAACTGAACGAACGCGAAGCCGTGCGCACACCGATGCAGTGGTCAGGCGAAATGCAGGGCGGTTTTTCGAGGGCAAAGAAATTGATTAACCCGGTGATTGAAGAGGGGTATTATGCTTATGAGCACGTCAATGTAGAGAACCAGCGCCGCGACGCCAATTCCTTGCTGAACTGGATGACGATGCTCATCAGGCTGCGGAAGGAATGTCCGGAAATCGGCTATGGTGACTGGGAAATTATGGAAACGGGAGTCCGGGAAATACTCGGCATGCGTTATTCCTGGAAAAACCGCGTACTGCTGATCTGGCACAATTTCGGTGAAAAATCGCTGGAACTGGTGGTGCCCGAACGACAGGCCGGGACCGGACGGCTAGTAGACCTGATGAACAACATCGAAAGCGTGCTCGATCATAAAGGCAGGCACACGATTACGCTGGAAGCTTATGGCTATCGCTGGTTCAGGGCACAGCTACCGTAGCCCGGCTACGGTAGCTAACCGGATTTTGTATTCTATTCAAAAACATACTAATTGTCTTAAGTTTCCAGACGCTACTAAACCGAACCTATGAACACGACAGATGTCCTCCCTCTTATATCGGACCCGACTCCCGAATATTACGAAAAACAAGCCGCCACGCTGGCAGATACCTGTCGGTCGATCCATAGCGATTCCGTCAAATACGTACGGAAATACCATCCGGAACCGGAGAAACTGACACAGCTGAACCGGCCCGATACCAATTTCAGTCTTGACGACGCCCGGCTTGTCGTGGCCAGGGAACATGGTTTCGTTGACTGGCCCGCTTTGCTACAACACATGGCCGACCTGAAAGAACCCGGCTCGCCGGTAGCGAAATTTGAACAGGCAGCGGAAGCCGTCGTGCAAGGAGACCTGCCCACGTTGAAAGCGCTTATAGAGGACAATCCCGCGATCGTATACGAGCGCTCGTCGCGCGGGCACAGGGCCACGCTGCTGCATTACATTGCTGCCAACGGTGTCGAGAATTTCAGGCAGGTTACCCCACCGAACGCGCTGGATATTGCAGAAACATTGCTTGCAGCGGGCGCCGCACCCGACGCCCTGGCCGATACTTACGATACGAAATGGGGTAGCACACTGGAACTGCTCGTGTCGAGTTCACCTCCGTCGGAAGCCGGCTTACAAACCGCATTGGCCGAAAAGCTGCTCGACTATGGCGCTGCGATCAACGGTGCCCGCGACGACGGTGCGCCGCTGGTAACGGCCATTTATTTTCATTATCCCAAAAGCGCGGAAATGCTTGTCAGAAGAGGTGCCCGGGTGGACAATGTAGTAACCGCCGGCGCGATGGGCAGAACCACCCAGCTGGCCGAATACCTCGACGGTGCCAGCAAACTGAAAACCGATGCACCGCTGATTAATGTGGAATGGCTGAAAATCGACCCGACCCCTGAGGCGAACCTTGCGCTTTCCTTCGTATGGGCAGCTATGCTCAATCGGGCAGACACCGTTCGTTTCCTGCTCGAAAAAGGCATAAGCCCGGCGTCGAAAGACCACCGCGACTGGACTGCGCTGCATTGGGCGGGCTATTTTGGCTATCCCGATGTTGTAGACCTCCTGCTCAGCAGCAAAGCGCCGCTGGAAGCGCGTAACGAATTTGGCGGTACGGTCCTCGATCAGACGCTTTGGGCCACCGCCCACGAGGGTGCCCGCGAGCATCATCTGGAAGTGGTTCAAAAGCTCGTCGACGCAGGCGCCAAAATCCACACCTGGTGGCTGCTCAGCGATTTGCATCCTCCATTGCAGGCGAGCGTTGCGCGGATTTTACAGGAGAAAGTGTGAAGGAAAAAGGTGAAATTCCGTCACTTGGTAACCCATCCGGGGTGCTTGATCATTACTGCCCCATTCCCAATTGATTTGAAAAAAATATCCATTTAATTCGAAGAACCATGGCCGGCGCTTGCCGGTCGCCTACCTACTCCGTTCCTGCCGTGGCTAGCCGCGGACCCATTTCGATCGTGTTTTTTCAGGAACCAAAACAGGTATGCTTATGGATTTTCTTCGGATTAATGATTGCGTGTTGCCTTTCCTCATGTTCCGTGTCTGGCTACTATGCATGGCCGTTGCTGGCACTTCGCTCACAAGAGCCTACCCGCAGGCAACAACCCAAGACCTTCTTTTACCGGGCAAGCCGGACTATGAAAGCCTTTCAGCAAAGGGAAAAGAGCTGTACGACGGTCTGACCAACAACCGGCAGTATTCGGGCGAGACGATTATCGTGCAAATGCGGCCTATTGCGGAAGCATTGTCGAATAACCGGCTGACGATTACCATTCCGGGCCGCGCAGGACGTCAAGAGCAATACGAAGTCCACGTTAAAACCATCCAGTATTCCGACGACAGGAACTACAAGGTTTACGGAACGGTGGGCGAGAGCCTGTTATCTGTATTGCTCACCTCTCGCAATGGAATGAAAGGCGGAATGATCCAGGGGCCGGAACGATCTTATGAAATTTGTGATCTGGGCGAAGACGGGCAACTTTTGCTAGGGTACGAAAATGACGCGGGAAAGTTGGATTTCTGCGCGTCCGGCATGGGTTCGGCGATGCAAACCCTGCAACAGCCCGATCCCGACGAGCGGGGAAGAAAGCCGGGCGACAATGCGAAGATCGAGCCGTGTACGACCGGTATTCGCGTGCTCTTCTTGTACGGGAACAATGTGAGCCCTGTTTCAGCGGCTAATCATGCGTATAATACCATCGATGTTTTTAACCAGACGGTAATCAATAGTGGGGTCGTAGGTACTGCGCTTATTGAATTGGCAGGGGTTGTGCAGACGACATTTACA
>CAMLNK010000299.1 GCA_946481035.1 uncultured Dyadobacter sp.
AAACGCGGTATTCCTGAGTAACATAGTTATATTGTTTCACCATAATCTCCCCTTCCTTGTTTACGGCAATTTCATCGATTCTGGCAAGCAAATCCCGCCCGTTGTTATAGCCGATACGTTCCAATTCTTTACCCGAGGTTAAATCAAGCACCAGCACTTCATCGATGTCGCTCGTGCCTACTACTATCCAGATTTTACCTGCCGCGACAACGAGCTGCCTAATGTAACCACCCTCGGTCATCGTTGTCACAGGTACGAGAATCTGCCCTGAATGTCTGTAAACCACAGTGTTAGACCAGTAAAGATTGTGGGTAGCATTGAATCCTAGAATGTAATCGGAATTATTATAGAACCTGGTAACGACGGCATTTTGGTCGGGTACATCGTTTGCCAGTTGTACTTTTCGCGTTCTTCCAAAACCCTCGCGGCTTAGGACATGAATTTTTTGCGCCTCGTCGGTCTGTAATGGGGCATAAAGTTGCATAATTCCAATCAGGCCATCGGTGTTTTTCGCTGAGTAGCCCTGATAGCTGAGATTTCCCTGATCAATTTTTGTGAATCCGTAGGACTGCGTGGTGGTCCACACACTTTTTTCTGCCACTGCTATTCTGGGGTTAAGAGTGCTGAATACCTGCGGGGCCACTTCGCTCATAAAGGTTACATTACCTGGAAGTGTGTTGCTGCCGGTTTTAAACGGGAAAGACATATCCGCAATCTTGCGTTTGGGGAAATAGGCCTCATCCTCATCCTGGTACCATTCTTCAAGCTTGAAATAGAGTTGTGTATTGGCAGGCAAACCGGAAACGACTCCTAATACCCCCTCGACAGGCAGGTAGTCTTTGGTAAAAACGACACTGCTGAAATCACTGTTTCTGGAAACTGTAACGCGTGTCTTCGACCGATATGCCAAATTCGAATAGGAAAAAGGGAATTTGACCGGCGCATTATTCATGCCTTGCGAAATGGGAAGACGCAGCTGGTTCGATAATCGCGGGTTTACGGAAAGGAAACCTGGTTCGGACCATTTGCTTTTTTGTTGACCGTTCACTGCCCTCACCCGCCATCGTAGCGTTACCGAATATTCGGGCCGGTATTCTGCACTCAAAGATGCCGACTTAATGAAGACATAAGCGTGAACGAATAAATGGTCTGATGGTGACGTCATTTGTACTTCATAGCCGGTGGCTCCCGCAACCGCAGAATATTGCAATGCATAGGGAGCACCGATTTCGGCGATCGTTTCCTTTCCAGCCGGCTCGATGATTTCCGGCGCTTTGAGTTGCTGAGCTTTAAATTGTACGATAACCGGTTCCGACCAGGCCGAATTGCCCGATTTATTAACAGCTCTTACTTTGACATAGTAACTGGAAGCGGTAGCCGCATCCTTGAATTGTAACCCCTGGAATGGCGTGGAAGCAGTTTTGCTATCGGAAAAATCTGCCCGCGTTGCGTAGCTCACTTCATAAGACAATGCCGAAGGAACCGCATTCCAGATAAAAAGATCGTCGCGGGTGAAGTTGCCTGCAGCTGAAATATGGGGTTGTTCAGGGGCGCCGTTAATGAGCGAAAACGTTTGCTCCGCATGATCGCGCATGAGGGCCTGGCACAAGGGGTGAAAAGTGAGCGTTGCGGAGCAATAGCTCATAATGGTGCCGGTTTTATATCCGAGGGATTCAAGTGCCTTGTCGTAGCAACCTCCTTCGGGATCGGTACATACGTCGATGGGCCCTCCGGGCCAATTGCAGTTATGCGTATGCGGCGAACCGAAATTATGGCCTAATTCGTGCATCATCATCCCCGGCCAGCCCAAAGCGGATACACTGATGGTACCCGGCGTGGCAGCCAAGCCGCCGGCACCACCGGCAATCCTTTTTGTATACAAATAAATGCGCTTGTCTATATCCGCACTGGCTGGCGGCAGGCCTTCGAGCACGTACAACATTCTACCTATGTCATCACTTACGGCGAAGGGGTCGGTTTTCGGATCTTTCCAGATGCGAATGTTGGTAACCACCATACGGGTGTTGATTTCCTTTTCATACACTTCGGAAACCTTTGCCGTATTTTCCAAAATGTGGCGTGTGATCAGGTTTGTGTCGCCGTCAAAAAACGTGTAAGTATCATGGTCAATCTCCACACCAATCCGGCAAATGCGCATTTCGCCAGCGGCAGCACGGGCGCGCTGGTTTTCCATAATCGCCGGCAGCCGGGCCATTTTATCGAGCAGTGCTTGGGGTAAATGCTCGTCGGAAGTACCGCAAAGCACCTTATTTTGCTGCGCGAACGCATGAGAGAACGAACAAAGAATCAGAAGAGCAGTGTAAAAAAGACGCATTTGTGAAGGAGGAGATTGACTAATATTACTCTAAGTAACCAAAATATATTATAATGTAAAACTTCCCGGTTTTGCGCAGGTACACAAATCATTAGACGTGCTATTGAAGCGACATGTAAGCGCAGATATATCGCTCTCAATCAGGCACTTCGCGAATAAGGAGTTTGGCTTCCTTGGTGAATTTTTGTAACTTTTGCCAAACTCTTAATCACCATGGCATTATTCAAACTTACAATCAACAACCGTGCATACAGCGCAGATGTGGAGGGTGATACCCCGCTGCTGTGGGTATTGCGCGATAATCTGGGCCTTGTAGGTACCAAATATGGATGCGGTATTGCGCAATGCGGCGCTTGCACCGTTCACCTGGATGGCAAAGCCGTCCGCTCCTGTGTGTTGCCGGTATCGGCGGTAGGCAAAGCAAAAGTGACCACCATCGAAGGGTTGTCGGAAAAAGGCGATCACCCGGTTCAGAAGGCGTGGGACGAAGTGGACGTGGCGCAATGCGGGTACTGCCAGGCAGGTCAGATCATGACCGCCGCGGCATTCCTCAAAGAAAAGCCGAAACCGACGGAAGAAGAGATCGTAGGCGCGATGAGCGGCAACTTGTGCCGCTGCGGAACCTACCACCGCATTCGTGAAGCCGTTAAAGTTGCAGCCTCTAAAACCAACTAACCATGAGCACGTTCAATCAGACATCGCGTCGCGACTTTATGAAGATCGCGGCTGCGGCCGGTGGCGGTTTGTTCCTGGGTTTCAACTGGTCGGATACTACTGCTGCGCCGGTGGTGGTGGATGCGAACCAAATCGCGGCCGGATCGGTGAAATTCAATAGCTACCTGTCAATCGGCTCCGACAACATCATTACGATCGTTTCCCCAAACCCTGAAATAGGCCAGGGTATCAAAACTGCATTTCCAATGGTGGTAGCGGAAGAGCTGGACGCCGATTGGAAATTAGTTAAAACCGTACAAGGTAAGTTGGACAACGCCCAGTTTGAACGCCAGGTGACCGGCGGTAGCGGGGCTGTTCCGCACTCGTGGGAGCGCCTGCGCAAGGCGGGCGCGACGGCACGCCATTTGCTCGTCAATGCAGCGGCTACCAAATGGGGCGTACCTGCTTCGGAGATCACGACGGCGGATAGCAAGTTGTTCCACAAAGCTTCGGGGAAATCGGCCAACTACGGCGAATTTGCAGAAGCGGCCGGTAAACTCACCGCGCCAACCGATATTAAATTAAAAGACGAAAAGACATTCAAACTGATCGGACAGTCGGTCAGAAATGTGGATAACAAGAATATCGCGACGGGTAAGCCGCTTTTCGGACTCGATTTTTATCGCGATGGAATGCTGTTTGCTATTATCCAGCGGCCTAAGGCATTCGGGTTCAAACTGAAATCGGTTGATTCGGCTGCGGCCAAGGCCATGCCCGGCATTGTGGACGTCGTTACTTTCGAAAACAGCGTCGCGGTGGTCGGTAAGTCGACCTGGCAATGTAAAAAGGCACGTGAGGCGCTGAAAATTGAATATGAAAAAGCGGCCGACCTCGAAAGTTCGGAAGATCATAACCGCATTTTCTCCAACCTGATGGACAATGGCGAAGCAACCGTCCGTCGCAAAAACGGAGATGTGGAAGCGGCATTCAAGAGCGCTGCGAAAGTCATTAAGGCCGAATACCAGTGTCCGTTCCTACCTCACAGTCCGTTGGAACCCATGAACTTCTTCGCACACGTACGCGAGGATGGCGTGGAACTCGTGGGCCCTACGCAGACGCCCGACCGCGCGCGCGAAGCAGCGGCAAAAATTACTGGCTTCCCGACTGAAAAAATTACCGTGGAAATCACACGGCAGGGAGGTGGTTTCGGACGCAGGCTTTCTGCGGACTTTGCCATCGAAGCCGTGCATGTTTCCAAACTGGTGAAAGCGCCGGTAAAAGTAATATGGACCCGGGAAGACGACATGACAGGCGGTACCTACCGCCCGGCCGTTCGCTACCGTTTTGAGGCTGCATTGGATAAAAACGGTGAGCTGATCGGCTACAAGCTGCGCGGAGTGGGTATCAACTCAGGTAACCCGACACGTGAAGATAACTTCCCGTCCGGTTCGGTGGATAACCTGCTGATCGATTCCGTGGAGCACAAATCGGCCATTACGACCGGCCCGTGGCGTGCGCCGATCACCAACTTCCTTGCCTATGCCGAGCAGTCGTTTATTGACGAGGTGGCGGAGGCGGCCGGCAAAGACCCGGTAGAATTCCGGCTTGCCCTTTTGGAAAAAGCGAAGAAATCACCGGCAGGCGAAGTGAAATATGATGTCGACCGGATGATTGCGGTGATCAAACTGGCGGCTGAGAAAAGTAACTGGGGCAAGAAAAAAGGCGTTCACCAGGGCTTTTCGGTTTACTTCTCGCACCGCTCGTATGTAGCGCAGGTAGGGGAAGTGGTTGTAGAAAAAGGCAAACCTGCATTGAAAAACATTATTGCGGCGGTGGATTGCGGCATTGTGATCAACAAAAGCGGCTCGTTGCAGCAGGTACGCGGCGGGGTTGTGGATGGAATCGGCCACGCGATGTACGGTAATATGACTTTCAAAGGAGGTACACCCGATCAGAGCAATTTCAATGGCTTCCGTTTGATCCGGATGAACGAGATCCCGGAAGTCGATGTACATTTTGTTGAAAATGGCATTTCACCGACCGGCTTAGGTGAGCCTGCATTGCCCCCGGCGGGAGGTGCGGTAGCCAATGCATTCTATAAAGCGACCAAACAACGTCTTAGAAATCAGCCTTTTATCAACGAAGAAGCTTTTAAAGGCATTTCGTAAGTATTAAATAATGCAAATTGTGAGACAGTAAGGTGAAAATGTGATACCGCATTTTTATCTTACTGTTTTTATTTACTCTTCTTCCTAAACCATTGAAATACAAATGAAAAAGATCGTTACCCTGTTTTCTGCATTGATATGCATTGCGATCACGGCATTTACCATCGCGGAATTTCCGCAAACCGATATTTCAAACGGTGTGATCAAAGCCAAGCTGTATTTGCCCGACGCAAATGAAGGCTACTACCGGGGCGTCCGGTTCGACTGGGCTGGTGTGGTGCCAAGTTTGGAATACAAAGGGCATACCTATTTCGGGACGTGGAACCAGGCGCCGTACGATCCCAAACTGCACGATGCGATCATGGGACCCGTGGAAGAATTTACCGCATTGAATTTCGATGAGGCAAAACCGGGAGAGCAGTTTGTCAAGATCGGGGTGGGCGTTTTGACCAAACCCGATGATAAGAAGTACTCATTCGCGACCAATTATGCAGTTACGAATCCCGGCAAATGGTCGGTAACGAAGGGTAAGGACCAGGTTGCATTCAAGCATGAATTGAAGGACGCAACCGGCTATGGCTATGATTACCACAAGACATTGAAACTGGTAAAAGGCAAGCCGCAGCTTGTTTTGGAACACACATTGAAAAACACGGGCACGAAAGCGATCGTGGCGAGTACTTATAACCA
>CAMLNK010000300.1 GCA_946481035.1 uncultured Dyadobacter sp.
AGCATGCGGGCCCATGGGATCGTCCTGCCAGCTGTTATTGCCTCCGTCGATAATAATCCGCCCGCGTTTTACCCCAAAATAAGGCTGAATCCCCCGAATCGCCACTAATACGGCCGTCTGGTCCCAGCTCATCCGGCCATCCGCATCTTCTTTGGAAAGCGGCATTGCCATCGCAAAAACGTCTTTCACCGGGCTCTTCAAGCTTTCGTTAGCGATTACCCGCTTGCCCGTTTTAATTTCTTTACCAATCTCAAAACCGCTGAAAAGTATTTCGGTGGGCCATTCGGCAAACACTTTCGCCGATGCCACCGAATCCACCAACACATTGTATTCGCGGCCTTTCGGGAAGCCGCCGGCCATCGACACCAGTTGCTTTACCTTTTTGCGAACAAGGCTGCTGCCCGACAACTGAGAATTAGCATCCGGCCCGGAATCCAGCAAATCAGCAAGATTTGTGAGAAAACCCACCGTAACAATGGTAACACTCTGATCCGGCTGCTTGGCTAAGATCTTGCGATAGGTTTCCACTGCATTGGGAGCGTCGGAAGTTTTAGCGATTTTATGCGGGTATTTCGCTACCAGCATTTCCGGCCATTTTTGGGTAGCTCCGAAATCCGCCCCTTTTCCTTTCGGTGCGCCGGTTGGTAATTCGGGACGACCGAAATAGTTATTAAGTATTTCGATCGTCGGTACGACAAGTTCATTTTTATTGGAAGAAATCACCGCCAAAGGCCTCACCTCTCCTTTATCGGCTAACGCGTGCATGATCGCCATCGCGCCCACATCGTCATAATCCGGGCCGATGTCGGTATCGAGGATGAGCGAATTGCTCGATCTGCCGGTTTGTGCGTAAGCATTGGAGAGTGTAAGAAGGCAAATGATCAGTAAAACTTTGTTCATGACATTCATTGTTCAAAAAATGCGGGCTGTTGTAAAGCTATTCGCTTTTCCCTGCCGATATGCTGCATGGGAAGGACTTTTTAAGCGATAACAAGGGTTACATCAGTTTTTCAACACCTGGAATGCCTGTTTTGTTTCTCCATTCACTACTTCCAGCACATATATTCCCTCGCCAAACTCCCGGCCGGAAAGATCGATCTTGCGTTTCTGTGTGGGATTCAATGCTTCGCCATCCAGCTGCTTCAAAATTCTTCCGTGCAGGTCATACACGTTCACCGACACCGAACGACTGGCGGGCACATCGTCGCCCAGGTAGAAAACGCCCTTGGAAGGATTTGGATAAACCGACCACTCCGATTGCTCTTCAAAGGCTACCGGCCGCACGCGGGAGTATTGATAGGTGCTGTCGATGTCCACCATTTTCAGCCTGTAATACAAATTACCCCACTTGCCCGGTACCTGGTCCAGGTATTCATATTTCCGGCCGTTTTTCAAATCGCCTTCCCCGAAAACCTGCGCCAGTCTTACGAATTTTCCCTGCCGGTACGCCTCATCGCCCGCGGCCACTTCAATATCAAAATGGTCGAAATTTTCCTCCGAAGCGGTTTCCCATTCCAGGATCACATCTTTGGAATGTTCGTCCCCCTGCTTTTTCCGGGCATTAAAGCTCACCAGTTCCACCGGCAACGCCGCCGGGTTTCCGACAAACCCTTTCGATAGCCAGAACTCCGAGAAAGATTTCATTTTCATTTCTACATAATATCCCTTGTCGTAAGGAACAATCACCACTTCGCCGGCAGGGTGGAACGTCCAGCCGCCGTCGGTACTGTTGGCCAGTGAGCCGTCCTCTTTCGAGGCATTTGTCACATTACTGTATTTGGAAATACCCAGTTCAAAAGGATTAGCAGGCTTGCCGCAAGTCCCGCAGCCCGCTGCATTGATCAACGCCTGGCTCTCGGTTTCGAGGAAATAGAAACGGACGGTCGCCAGATTCGCGAGCTCGTCGTTGGCAGGTTTCACGGTGAAGTTTCTGTCGAGGTAATACTGTCCATTCGCATTTCTGACTGCGGCGGTGTTCAGGTAGCTTTCCACGTGGGTATTTCCCATATTCTGGCCGTTGGCATTGATAGAGGCTATCAGTTTGCCATTGCTCATGAAATTCACCCAATCCGAGCCGTTTACCTGCTTATTAGCCGCTCCGCCGGAATTATCCAGGATCGACGCAACTTTATCGAAGATGTGGATATCGTCCAGCGCAATTCCCTCCCGATGTGTAAATCCGTCGGACATCAGCACAAAACGCAACTTGAGGTTGGTAAAACCGGTAGGCAAAGGAATGCTCGACACGTGCCAGCGCAGGTAATCCTGCATAGCCCAGGCGCCATTGCCGGCGTACGTTTTGTTATACCAGTTGGTACCCTGCCCAGCCGCCCCCAGGCGTGTCCAAGGGCCACCATTTCCGGAGTATTCGATGTACACATAGTCACACGGCGTAGGCTCGCACACTTCCAGGTCGATCGCCGCGCTGAAACTCAGCGTGGGTGCCGTCAGGCTGCTTACATTGAAGCAAGGCGAATACAAATACGACTGTTCTTTATCATTATAAGCGCCCGCAAGATTCGTTTTCCAAACTTTTGTTCCGCTGGCCGCTTTGTTCAGCGCAACGGAAGTAGGTGCTCCCCACTTCCATGAACTGTTCGTGCCCTTGGCACTCCAGAAGCCGTCGCCATTTTCAAAATTTTCAAGGTACGGGAACGTGCTCAGCACCGGCGCATTGAAAACTTTGACCGCCAGCGTGTCATTATCGTGGAAACTGTCGGTGGCCAGTTCCGACCACGCTTTGAGATTCAGGGCCCCGATAGCGGAAAGGTCGGCTTTGGGTCCGAAGGTAAAATCGATGGTCGTCCGTTTGGCGAGAAACGGGATCGTGTCACGGAGAAAGGTCCCATTCGGCAGCGACAATGTCACCGGCAGGTTGGTAATGTCCCGTGCGGAGCTGTTCCGGATGCGGATAGCGATCGTTTCCGCATTGCCCAATCCGCAGCTTTCGGTAGGCGGTGCGAGCAGCGCCAGCATTTGAATATCATCGGTAACCGAAACAATGCGAATATCGTCAAAAGAATATCCCGCGCCGTTGCTGTAATCGGAAGTGATCATCTTGCCCCATTGGCCCCAGCGCACCTGAAAGCTCGACGAGAAATTCTCCGCATTGTCGGACAGCAATGCACTTATTTCCAGCGGGGCGGTTGTCTTGTATCCTTCCGTGGTAAGATTCTGGTTGGCAAAAAGGTCGTAAGCCTCAACCCAGTTGTCGGTATCCTTACCTCTTATCCATACCTTATTATTGTCGTTTACTTTCTGTCCGTGGTTTTTATACGAAAATATCAACCGCAGGTCATCGGTATCGATATTGTATCCGGCCAGGTTAAAGGTACCTGTCAGGTAGCTCGTATTACCCGCCGAATAGGCCCGGTTCGCATCGAGCGTGAGGGCTTTCTGACCGGATGCTGCAAACCCCGAATTGACGAACGTCCTGATCCTTCCGGCATCGGTGTTGGCGCTGAAATCGTACCGGCCGTCGCCGGTAAGCCCCATTTGCGCGACCGTCACATTCTGCGCAGGGAGGTTTTCCATGTTATCATTAAATGGCAATGCCAGCTGATCGTTCGGCAACTGCCTGAAAAGCTTTGTCAGCGTATCGTTGGCCGTCACGATATCCGGATTACTGTGGATATAAACTTTGATATTGTAATCCCCGGCGTTGCCCAAATTTGCCCCCACCTCAAATGTATGATCATAGGTCTTGCCTTTTTCGATGAACGGCGTGATCGTTTCGACCGGTACCGCTACACCATTGAGCGAATACCCTACGTCCAACGACCCGTTGAAATCCACATCATCAAGGTTTTTGATCCTCATTTTGACAAAAACAGCTCCGCTCAGTTCCGTTGAAGTATTTTTCCTGCCCGACGACGCCGGTGTTACAATGGATTCCACTTTAAGATCATTATCCGAAATACTGCCTGCGCATGTGCCCGTATCCGGCTTGCGGGAGATTGCCAGCGCCCTGCGTCCGGGCTGCCCGTTCACCCGCGCCCGCACGGAAACGTAGTAAGTCGAATCTTTTAGTAACCCGCCCATTGCATAGGTAGTGCCTGCGGTAGTGGCCACGGGTACCATATCATTGCCTTTCAGCATCATCACTTCATAGTCCGTCGCACCTGTGACAGCCGTCCAGTCCAGAGAAATATAACCCTCGCATTGCAGGGCCGACAGCGTGACGGTCGGAACGCCTATCACCGTAAATGGTTCGGAAATGCTCTGGGCGCCGGTGCTGTTCTGAATCACTTTGACACGCACTTTGTCGGAGCGCAAGCCCACGGGTATCGGCCATGCGAGCTGGCTGGTTCCGGCCACAACTGTCGAAAGGGTTGTCCAGTTACCGCCATTATTGCCGCTGTATTGTACGGTAAAAGTACTGGCGCTGTTTCCGAAGGCATCCCAGGAAATATAAATCGGGTCGCCGTCTTTCAGGCGCTCACCTCCGACGGGATTAGTAATGGTGAGCGAATTGGGGATAATATCATAAACCACAAAGTATTCCTGCGATGGCGACTGCCCTACGGTAGTTCCTTTCACAGAAATCGTATAGTTTCCTGCGCCCGGGTTGGTGATCACCACCTGTTCCATGTTGTTGCGGTTGTCGACGCCGGTTGTGGCCGTGCTATCCACTTTGTTCGCGGAAGGGTCAAGTATTCGCGGCAATATCACGTTCGAAGAAGGGTTGGTTACCTTAAGATCGAGGTTGTGGACCAGGTTCTGGGACGCCAGCGTGCTGCCTGCGGGATCGTTCCAATAAAGCATTACTTTGAGCTGCGCGGTATTGGCCGGAACATTGATAGAAAAATCATTGGTACCCTGATGCGCCACCTGGCTCGTCGTATAGCTCTGGCTTTCGAGCATTTTTACCGAGCGAAGCAGGTTCAGCCATCCATATCCGTAGCGGTAGTCCGGGCCGTCCTTGCCTTTGTCGACGGCGCCGTTCACCAGCAGTGCTTTCATCAGGCCGTTTTTGGGATTCTGGTTGCCGTTGAGCTGCCGGTACCGCTCGTACAACAATGCAAGCCCGCCCGACACTGCCGGTGTTGCCATACTCGTGCCGCTTCCGCTGCCATACAGGTTTACCGGGATCGTAGACATGATCCCACTTCCCTGAGCTGTAATTTCGGGCTTCAACCTGCCATCCTTAACGGGCCCGCGGCTGGAATTTGCCATAAGCGGGCTCGTCTCGCCGGTAGCACCGACGGTAATGACGTTCTTGGCTGTTTGGTATCCTCCCAAAACAGTTCCAAAGCCCACCGCAAACGGTGCGCAAGTGGTAGTACCGCTGTTTCCGGCGGCAAATACGTGTTGAAGATAAGGCATTTCAAACGCCTGCTGGTCCAGAATGTAAGAGTACAAGTCGTAAGCCCCGTTCGTTTCACAGGTAATCACATCCGATCCGTAGGAGTTGTTGGTGACCACCATGCCAAAATCCTGCACATACTGCGGTGCGTAAGCCAAAATCGAAGAATAGCTTTGGGCCAGAACGGTTGCCTTGGGCGCATAACCCGCGTAGCGCTCGTCCATAATGCCCGCACCCGCCATCGTACCCATTACGTGCAAGCCGTGCGAGCCCGCATCAATGGGCGCCCGGTTGATGATCCGTGTATTGAGATCGATATGCCGCAGCGGGTTGGACTCGTCGCCGATCCCTACCACCACGCCTGCTCCGGATAAATTCCTGTTGCCGGGCAGCGCAGATTTCAGGACATTCGCCCGGCTGTTCGCGGTACTTTTATTGTTCATCTGGCGGTCGGGCTGCGGCACTGCCTGCACATATTGCACAAACGGCTGGCTTGCCAACCTTTTAAGCTCCTTTACCGGCA
>CAMLNK010000301.1 GCA_946481035.1 uncultured Dyadobacter sp.
CGGACATTTACGATCCGGGCTGTTTGTTTTAATCGAGATAAGAGGCTCCGGCCATGCGCCGGCTCCATTGTCCGCCGGTTTCCAGTCGCGCAATATTAAACTTGTCGCGATATTCCTTCGGCGTCACGCCGGTACTTTTCTTAAAAAGCTGCCGGAAAGATTTCAGGTCATTATAGCCCGAGTTCAGCATTACTTCGAGCACGCTCTGGTCCGTTTGGGCCAATAGTTTCTTTGCCGCCTCAATGCGCGTCCGCTGCAAATATTCAATGGGCGTCACGCCAATGGCTTGCTTGAACCGCCGTACCACATTTCTGCGGCTCGCCGGAATATCCTGAATGAGCACTTCGATGGTGCTTCCCTCCTGATACTCCTTTTCAATCTTCTGCTGGGCCATATTCACGAGGCCGTCGCCATGATTTTGTGGTGGGGCAAACGTCCCGAAATAGGTCTGCTGCTCACGGTCCATATCGATCGCAAACATCTTGGCGGTCCGTAATGTAAGGTCCTTGCCGCAAAAACGCTGGATCAGGTACAGCATCAGGTGGAAGCTGCTGGTAGCGCCGCCGCTCGTAAAAATGCCTTTGTCTTCGGTCACCACGGCTTCACTCTTCATAATAATATCCGGAAAATTTGAAGCCAGCGCCTCAGCCGCGTCTATGTGCGTGGTGGCGTGCTTGCCATTCAGCAGGCCCGCGGCCGCGAGCAGGAATGCGCCCGTGCAGAAGCTGGCCAGTTCGGCACCATTTTTATATTGCTCCCAAAGCCAGGGAATGCACCCCTGGTTGCTCATAATCGAAAGCTGTACATCACCCGCACCGAATGCCGGCACGAGAATGAGGTCCTGCTTGGTAAACTCGTGAATCGGCTTCATCGGGTAAGCTCCGTAGAACTTCCCCGGTTCAGGATCGGGCGAGAATAGCGTAATATTGAAAAAATGGGGCTGATTGGCCCGCTCGTAGAAGCTGTTTACCGATTCGAATACATCCAGAATCGCTGCTACGCTCAATAAGCGGTGCCGGTTGGTAATTAATAGTCCTAGTTGTAACATGTTGTTGATGTGTTTAATCTTTGACATTCAGGTCAAAGCGGGCACCAATATAGAAATTTTGTCTCAAATACCCCTCCCGATTGGCGTTTTAAGCAATTGCTTCACATCCCATTTTTGTTAAATTTTGGATTTCTATATTACCATTTTATGATTTCTCATGAATCCGTCACATTCCTAACAAGCCAGTCAGTACCTGATTTTCTATACATTCATTACCATCAAATCTAAATCCTATGTCTAAATCGAAATTTGAAACATCGCTGGAATCCGGAGTACACCATCAATTGCAAGCCTTAACGGGCAGCTGGCGAGGGATTACCAAAACCTGGTTCGAGCCTAACGTCCTCGCCGACGAATCCGAAATGACCGGCACCATCAAATCCATCCTTGGCGGCAGCTTCCTCCTGCATGAATATGAGGGCAACCTCAACGGCAAACCATTCCAGGGCATGGCCATTTATGGTTTCGACATCCCCAACAGCAACGCGCAGGCATTCTGGATAGACAGCTTCCACATGGGCACCGGCATGATGCTCTCCAATGGCACTCCTACCGAAAACGGTTTTTCGGTTTTAGGCCAATATAGCGTCCCCGAATACCCCGCACCGTGGAACTGGCGTACCGTTGCCGAACTGCAAGATGCCGATACGCTGGTTATAACTGCTTACAACATTTCACCGGAAGGACAGGAAGACAAGGCTACCGAAACAATTTACAAAAGGATCGGCTAAGGCCGCATTTGGGCCAATTCGCTTTGTATAAACTCTTGCAATTGCTCCTTACTAGGCAGATTCACAACATATTTGCTGACAAATAGCTGCATATCGCTATCTGCAACGGCATATTCAACCAGCGCCCGGTTCTGATCCGTCACCAGTAATAAGCCCACTGGCGGATTATCGTCCCGGGCCATTATTTCTTTCTTGTAGTAATTGATATAAGTTTTAAGCTGGCCTATATGCTCATGCCTGACCTCGTTGGTTTTGAGCTCGATCAAAACATGGCATTTCAAAACACGGTGGTAGAATACGAGGTCCACAAAAAAGTACTCATCCCCGATTATAATGCGTTTCTGCTTTGCCTCGAAGCAAAATCCGTGACCCAGTTCAATCAGAAATGCTTCCAGGTTATCGACTAACGCTTGTTCCAGGTCATTTTCGTACACTACGTCTTTGGCTTTTAAGCCGAGGAATTCGAAGGTGAACGGGGATTTGATGATGTCGGTGATACTGGGGCGTTCTGCATGGTCATCTATGCTTCGGGCCAGCGCCCCCGGATCGAGGCTTATTCCTGAACGCTCGTAGTAGAGTGTGTTGATCTGCCTTTTTAGTTCGGCTACGCTCCAATTGCAGGTAACGCATTGCCGCTCGTAAAATGCTCTCTTTTCAGGTTCTTTTAGTGGAAGCAATAGCGTGAGATGGGAAAATGACAAGCGGGAAAGCAACGTTTCCGGGTCGATCGAGAATTTGTCGCTTTGATCACTTATAACATCGATGATTTTACCGAGCCTTGCGGGAAGGTCATTTAACCTTATTGAAGGCGTACTTTTGAATTGGGCAGACAGTGTCTGCCCAATTCGAGGATATGTAAAGTAGAATTGCCTGAACAATTTCAAGCTTCTTATGCTCAACCCTTCCGTATTTAACGCTTTGGCCAATTCTTCAATCAGACGCTGTCCATAGCGCGCACGGTCTTCGCCGTTTTGTTCAAATTCGACAATGTAGAAGCCGATCAACCAATTGCGAATGGTCAGGTACCTGTTAATGGCTTTCGAAGCACTTTGTTGTAGGGTGGAATTGGCTTCCTGAATGGTGGTTACCAATGATTTAAAATCAGTCATATTGATGAAGTTTTAAGATGAGAAAAGACGAATATCAGTTTATTCAAACTCGCCGCCCAAATCCAATTCTCCAATGGCATGACTTCATTACCCTGAGGAGCAAAAACCCCTCAACACGGCACAAAAAAAGATGACCACCGGTCGGGCCAATGGTCATCTGGGAATTTTAAGCTACTGCGGCAGTCGGCACCGCCGCGGTAGTAGTTGTTGTAGTGTCAGGTTTAAGGATAATGGGCTCTGTCGTATCCGGAACCGCGTCGCCGACCACCGGACCGTTATGAGAAAGCTCACTACCTTCTTTTTTGGATTTAAAAATAGGCCACAAAAACTGGGCGTACCATTCTTCTTCCTGGTAATGCTTTATACCATACGACGACGGATACTTGCGGGTGATGATGCCGGTCCCGAAAATAATGTCCCAGAGGAAGAACATATTACCAAAATTGCCTTTGTAATACCCTATTCCGTCGTCGGTCGTGTCGGCATGGTGTGCATGGTGTGTGGCAGGAGTGGAAATCAGCCTTTCCAATACCCAGCCGATCGGTTTAAGCCATTTGATTTCATAGAAAGGTTTATCCCAGGGAATGCTCGAATGCGCGCCGGTGGTAATGAACGATTTAATCACTTTCACAAACAATGCAGCATAGCCCAATCCCAGGTAAGTCAGCGCGATGGTCAGGTAGGTTTGGGAGAAAAACAGCGTGTAAATCACGTTCTGCCTGCTCGCCATCGCCATACCCATATAGGTAGCCGAATGGTGGGTGCGGTGAAAGCGCCAGAGCCAGGGTACCTGATGGTGCAGTCGGTGGTACCAGTATTGCGTGAGGTCGTCGGCCACGGCAATGATCAGGAACGCCCACCAGAAAGGCACCCATTCGAATGCGTTTTTCGCGTCGGGAAGAACCAGTGGCAGGAATTTGAGCCCGAAATAAGCTACAAACGGCCTGATGATCAGCTTAGGAACCACGAAGCAGACGATATCCAGAATCCGCTCGTTTTTGGTCCATTTGTTTTCGTACAAACCCGCGGCGAATTCGATCACGCCCAGCACGAGCACAATCACCGGTAATCCCCAGCTGCTCAGATTCTTGAAAACTGCCTCAATAAATGCAGGAGCCTTGAAAGGGAATTCATTGCCTCCCTCCCACGGCCGGTAACCAAATACCTGGAAGCTGGCAAACATCAAAACAATGGGTGCAATGTAAAGCACCACGCTGAGCAGGCCGTCGCGGGTAATCTTCCGGGCCAGTGCATTATCCAATTTCATGCGTGATTCGATTTTTTATGGTGAAATGAGCGATCAGATAAATAATTTCCACGCCAGCCAAATGCCTCCGGCGATCAGTACAAAGGGAATTAATGTAAGCAGGATGCCGACGGCGATCTTCCTCGCGAGCAGCACCACATCGGAGAATGTGAACATATTGTAAATAGTGTAGTAGTACCGGTTTACTATAAACGCAGCAAGTAATATGGGCACGGAAATACCCCGGGACAGCACAGCCGGCAACTGAAATCGCCAACCACCGAAAATTTCAGATGATCAGCCATGACTGTCAGGCGGGATATTTCCGAGAAATGTCAGAGATAAATCGCCGTTTCAACAACAGCAATTGGAATGAAAACAAAACGTGAAGGTATGTCCTACCACTTCCCTGATCGGGACCTTACAAAGTAAATTAACCGCGCTCATATCAAAGATGCCTGGATTAATACTCAGCTCAGGGTGGTTCAGGAGCTTTGTTTTTTAATAGTATACTTATTTGATAGACAAAGTAAGTTTAATGTTTTTTAAAATGCAATAGCTTCCTTCAATTTTCTTGAAAATAAAAAAATCCGTGGCGACAGTAACGCGCTGCCGGCCACGGATCAGACAGAAAAGGAGCCAGCGGCGCCTCTCTGTACATCCTTATATAAACCAATTTATTTCAACTCGGTAAGCCACTGCTGTGCGAATGCGCGTGCAGTATTGGTGGGCGTCGCGCCCATGCGGTAACAGAACTTCCACACATCGCTTTTACCCTCGTAAGCCGCATTCACAAACTTCTTCCGACCGTTCACTTCCTTCGTCTGTGCCGCGAAATCTACGCCTTTGCTCTGGTTGAGGAAGTCTGTCAGACGTGCTGTAAGTACTTTTTTCGGGTCTTTCAACTTCTCATATTCATCGGCATTGCTTTTCGCATTCCGCGCCAGCGTCTGTTCGGACTGCCGGATTTCATCATTCGCCAGGTATTCGGCATATTGCTTTTTAAACTCTTCCATATTGGTTTTCAAAAGCGGTTTTACCTTTTTGAAGAACGCCGCATTGCGCTTGCCGTCTTCGATCTGCTTCTTGAAATCCGCGCGCTGTTCGGCCGGGATGCTGCTGAGCATGCTTTCCATGCCTATAAATGTCTCGGCCGACTGGATCTGAATGTCCACCACCGGTTCCATATCCTTCGCCTGCAAGCCCTGCACACCTTTCAAACGGTTGGCGCGGATTTCCGCTTTGCGTTGCTCGCTGACGGTCGTTTCCAGTTTCGGATATTTTTTCGCGATCACGTCTGTATAACGCTTCTGAAAATCTTCTGAATTGAAATAGGTTTTCACAAAAGCGCCTGCTTTCTTAATCGCGGTCGCCTGCGCATCCGGTGCCAGCGAGCGGCACGCCGATTTTACGGTGCTGCCCAGGTACGGCACACTTACCGAGGGTGCTTGCAAACCATTCCAAAGGCGATTCTGAATGTCTTTCTGGCTGATTCCATATTCCTCGAACTCATCGCTGAAAGTGAAATTCAGGAATGTAATGCAGAACGCATAGAGCAAAAAGGGTACTATTTTATTTTTCATGGCTGTAATTGTAATCAAGGGAAAACTGTATTGCTAGTGCTTATTGCTTTGTCGCGACCATCTCAACCTCCTGGCCTTCGAATACCACGAAAATATTCAGTTTATC
>CAMLNK010000302.1 GCA_946481035.1 uncultured Dyadobacter sp.
AGAATGTTGTCCATCACCGAAAGCGAGCTCACAAAATGCGGTCGTTGGTAGATTATGCCGATGTTTTTGGCACGGGTAGCAGTAATTTCCTGCGGCGTCAGGTTTTTGACTGATTTGCCTGCGATGACAACATCTCCCGATTCCGGCGTCAGCAACAATGCCAGCAAATGCAGCAATGTAGTCTTACCCTTACCCGACTGTCCGAGGATAAGGAGGGTTTCTTTGTCGTTGCACTGAATATCGGGAAAGCTGAATTTTTTCTGAGCGGAATAAGAAAACCGTAGCTGGTTACTCGAAATCATTTTCTGTGGCGCTTTTTGAGTACACAATGATAAGGAAGATTTGTCGTTGAAATGGTGTTACATCCTGAAGAAAACCAACAACTATTCTATTTTTGCAAAAAAATCGATCTGAAAATGCGTAGAAATTTCGACTTGAGAAGAGTATCCGGAACGTTGGTTTTAACCCTGGTTTTAGGGCTGTTACTGTCTGGCAAAGACGTGAAAGCACAAAGCCGAGGTTTCTTCGTTCCCTATTCTACGGCAGGTTTTGGTATTGGTACTTCCAGCTATTACGGGGACCTTGCTCCGTATCGCCGGCCGCTGTCCTCTACCTTTAAAATGGTTCGCTGGAGTGTCGGCGGAAACTATACACGCCACTTTACACCACGCCTGGCCGCACGTGCCAGTTTCATTTATGCAAGAATCGCCGGTGACGACTACATTATGAACCGCGATTCGAAGCACGAGACCAGTATTTACTATGCGCGGAACCTCCATTTCCGCAATGACCTGAAAGAATTTTCCGTGCAGGGTATCTATAAGCTCACTCCGGACAACCGCAGCTACGACCGTCGCCCGCAATTGGGCTGGTACCTGTTTGCCGGTGTTGCGCTTACCGCTCACAATCCGAAAGCGCTCGACTCGCTCAATGGTGACTGGGTGAAATTGCAGCCGCTGGGAACCGAGGGCCAGGGCAATGAAGGTTATGCCAAACCGTATTCGCTGGTGCAGTTCGCTATTCCGGTGGGTATTGGTGTACGTTACAAAATCAATTCCAAATTTGATATTTCGGCGGAACTGGGTTACCGCAAAACGTTTACAGATTATCTCGACGATGCGCACGGCGCCTATGCCGACCCTGCGCTTTTCGCGGACGATCCCGTGGCAGCACATATGGCAAACCGCACCGCTGAGCAATTTGCAGTGCGCAAGGGTGTCGACAGAACCGAGAGTATCGGAAAGTTTCTGAATGCCAACTATCCGGGTTATTTACCTGACGGCGCTAATCCGCTGCAAGCGCTTCCGGGCACTGGTTTTGGCGCGCCCGGCACCGAGCGCGGCAACAGCCCAACTCAAAAGGATGCTTACCTTTTTGGTATGATCAGCATCCATTATATGCTGCCGTCGCAGATAAAATGTCCGCCACTGAGATAATTGACCTAACCCGTTGAAATACATTTTCAAACATTTGAATTGCAGATACTTGCCGGCCGTAGCGCTGGCAGGTATTTGTTTTTTTCTGACAGTTGCACAAGCGCACGCGCAGAGGATCGAGATTGGTGCCGGCCTGGGAGGTTTCAACTACCGGGGCGATATTTCACCTACATTTCGTTTCCGTTTTTTCAAACCGGGCGGGAGCCTTTTCTTCCGCTTCAATCCTAACCAGGCATTGTCGCTCCGTGCAGAAGTAGCAGGCGGCCTCATCGGTGCCGACGATAGCAAAAGCGACGATCCATTTCAGAAGGCCAGGAACATGTCGTTCCGTACCACGATATTCGAGGGGAGCGCTGTTGCGGAATACAACTTCCTGAATTTTCAGGACCGCCGGTTCGCCGTCAATTGGAGTCCTTATGTATTTGGGGGGCTTGGCTTCAATAAGTTTAATCCCAACATTCAGACCGCTTCTTACAAGACTTCCGGCATTGTGCTGCCTTATGGTGTGGGTATCAAATACCAGATCCGCCGGCCCTGGAATATCGGGCTCGAATATGGCACCCGGAAAACTTTCACAGATTATCTGGACAATCTTGGCGGCGATCCTACATCCACCGACAAGTTGCAGCAAGGTGATCCTTCTGTAAAAGATACCTATTTTTACGTGCGCCTTTCGGTAACCTACACCTTCTATAAAATCTTCTGTCCCTGATTTATGAAAAGAATTCTACTGATTGCCTTTGCCTTGATCATAGTTGCATCTGCCGGTTTTTGGGGACTTAGAAAATATACCAAATCATTCAGTCCGGAGGCAGTAGCCGAAACCACTCAGAATGGTATTAAAGTCAAAATTTCGTACGGGCAACCCAGCAAAAAAGGCCGCATGATTTTCGGAAGGGAGCAGGACAAAGCATTGCTGCCTTATGGAAAAGTATGGCGCACCGGCGCTAATGAGGCGACGCTGATCGAGTTGAAAGAGGACGTGATCATGGGCGGCAAGCCGGTGAAGGCTGGAACCTACTCGCTTTTTTCAGTTCCCGGACAGAGCAGCTGGAAAATCATCCTGAACTCCGAAACCGGGCAATGGGGCACCGACTACAACGACGGCAAGAATGTCATGAACGTAGAAGTGCCGATCCGGATTCGCCCGTCGGTTCAGGAAGTATTCCAGATTTATTTTGAAGAAATCCCCAATGGTGTCAATATGGTCCTGAGCTGGGACCAGACGGAGGCACTCGTTCCCTTTACCCACCCTTAGTTCGATACGGCTTCGGCCAGTTTTTTATGTTTGTTGATGCTATTGAAAAAATAGATCAGTTTACCCGTCCGGTTCACTTTATCATCCGTTACTACGCAGGGAGCGACATTGTTCCGGGCACGGCTACATTGTTTTTTGTAAATGAAGATGGTTTCGCGGTTACGTGCAGGCATGTTGCGCGGCAAATCCTGTATGCAAACAGCATTTACGAGAACTACCTGAAATTCAAAGGCGAACTTCGCAAGTTCGAGAAAGATCCGGGCCTCGCTACACAGCGCAATTTGCTGGAAACCAAATATAAAATTGCCTCCGACAGCCCGATTCGCATCCTTTTCAATTTCATCCATTGCGTATCGGCTTACAAAGGGCTCAGCATTCACCTGCATCCGACGCAGGACCTGGCGATCATTCAGTTCCGAAACTACGAATCGAAGCAATACCAGTCGCACGCTCAATTCCTGAAAGATTCCAGAATGGTGAAGCAAGGCCGCTATTTGTGCAGGCTGGGCTATCCATTCCCCGAATTCACCAATTACCGGTATAACAAGCATACCGGGGATATTGAATGGACCACCGATGGGAAGATCAAAACACCTAGCTTTCCGATCGACGGCATTATCACCCGCCATATCGGTGACAACAGCGAGGTAGTGGGCATCGAAATGAGTACGCCCGGGCTACGCGGACAGAGCGGCGGTCCGCTGTTCGATCAGAACGGCATTATTTACGGAATGCAAAGCTCCACGCGCCACCTGCACCTGGGATTCGATCAGGTCAACCGCGAGGTAACTATCGACGGGCACCGCAAAAGGGTTTCCAATTACCCGTTTCTCAACGTCGGGCAATGCGTGCATGTGGACGTGATCAAGCAATTTTTGAGGGAAAAGAACATCCGGTACTACGAAGCAGATCCGGCCTGACCTGCTTTTTCACTCACAGCACAAGAATCAGCTCTTCCAGTCGTCGGATATTATAGGTAGGCTCTTCGTCGAACTGCAATCCGGCCGGGTTCATGTAGGCGGTATCCATCCCCACCTGCTTTGCACCGAGAATATCCGCGACCCAGTTATCGCCGACCATCAGGCTTTCTCCCGCCGTCGTTTGCGCCAGGTCCAATGCAAATTCGAAAATCCTGCGATCAGGCTTTTTGGCACTGGCCGTTTCGAAAGTAACGACATGATCGAAAAAATGGCCGATTTCTGAACTGGCAATCTTCCTCGCCTGAATTTCGTTGAAGCCGTTCGTGATAATGTGCATCCCGTAGCCTGCGGCAGAAACATAGTTCAGCAAATCGAGGGCGCCTTCCAGCAAATGCTTCTTCGTCGGCAGCGAGGTAAGGTACAACTCCCCGATTTCCGCATGCTCAGGCGGGCATTCAGCACCTAATTCTTCAAAAACCATCCGGAAACGGTTCTCACGTATATAGCTATGGTGCAACTGTCCCCGATCGAATGCGTCCCATAATGCAGTATTTATTTTAAGAAACGAACACACGAATGCTTCCAACGACGGAATACCGTAGCGGGCAAGCTGGTGATGATGGAAAATTTCTTCCAGGGACTCGGACGAATTTCTTTCAAAATCCCAAAGTGTGTGGTCCAAATCAAAGAAGATATGTCTGTATTTCATATCTGGTAAAAATTCAATTTTTATCAAAAAAGTGAAATTACGATGCGGGGCCGACAAATGCAGTGCCCGGCAGGCGAAAATCGATCTAACTCGACAGGCGGATCGTATATTATTTATTAAGTACTATTATTTATTCTAATATGTCTACGAACCGGTCACAACGAACACAACGCATCTAAAACATGCACAAGTTGTTAACATCTGTTAACGGGAAATAATTTTTCTGCAAAAAGGAACTGAAACATTTGCAAATTATTTTCCAAATCCATTTCTTTGATTCGTATAATTCGAAATGCCGAAAAGTCACATCTAATTTTTCACCAAACCAGAAAGGAGAAACAATATCGACGAACTGCTCTACGTTAACTAAATCGAATAGTAAAATGGAGAAAGTCCAAGTTAGCGACAGTGAGTTGGTAACATTGTATATCCGGGGCAATGAGAAGGCTTTCGAAAAGCTTGTTCAGCGCCATAAGTCGAGAATATACACCACTATTTATCTGATTGTCAAGGATCAATATGTAGCCGAAGATTTATTACAGGATACATTTATCAAAGCCGTTGACACAATTAAAGGTGGTCGATACAACGACGAAGGTAAATTCCTGCCATGGATTATACGAATCGCACACAACCTCGCCATTGATTATTTCAGACGCGATAAACGCTACCCCAATGTAGTGTTCGAAGATGGGAGCAGTGTTTTCAACACGCTGGATTTTTCGGAAGATTCCGTTGAGTCGATCCAGATTCGTCAGGAAACACATGAGCAGCTGCGGGAGATGATCCAGCGGTTGCCCGACGTGCAGAAGCAAGTTCTGATCATGCGCCACTATGAGGACATGAGTTTTCAGGAAATTGCGGACGC
This sequence comes from uncultured Dyadobacter sp., assembly GCA_946481035.1. The sequence continues at coordinate 5,192 of CAMLNK010000302.1, forward strand.
CACGGGTGTGAGTATTAATACGGCATTGGGTAGAATGCGTTACGCGTTGATAAACCTGCGTAAGCAATTTAACCAACGTGCCCCACAGTATGACAAAAACCTTTACTTACGATGATGTTGTAAGGTATTTATATGCCGAAACAACTGAGAATGAAAATGAACAGATTGTTGAGGCGCTCGCACTTGACGATAACTTGATGAACTTTTATCTCGATTCCCTGGAAATCCAGAATCAGATGAACAAGATCATACGGACTCCTTCCGAGAATGTGATTTCAGAAGTTTTCAGATATTCGCGACAATTCTCTTCTAAAAAATCTGCTGCACTCCTTTACTAGGGCGAGTTGGCAGGTTTTTTTGTTTCCAGCTATCGGTACGGTGGCTGGAAGTTGTCATTACTTTTTAGATTTGGACCTGGCGTCGGTAGGTCGAACCCGGTTCTGTAAGATTTTCTGTGCAGGAACTCAACCCTGTGCAGGACCATGATACTATTATGCTGAGAAAAGAACGCTATAAACAATTCCTGGACTATTTTACCCAAAACTTCCCGGAACCCGAAACCGAACTGCATTATTCCAATCCGTACGAATTGCTGGTAGCCGTAATCCTGTCGGCGCAATG
>CAMLNK010000303.1 GCA_946481035.1 uncultured Dyadobacter sp.
GAATGATTGAATGATTGAATGAATAATCGGATATGGTCAAGAATAGTCAGGTGTTGTTGGATAGTTTCACCTGATCATGGCTGGTTCTGACCAAATGGGCGCTCATTCAATCATTCACTCATTCACTCATTCAAAATTTATTCAGCCATTCAGTCATTCAGTCATTCGGTCATTCAATCATTCAATCATTTCAGTCATTCAAAATTGATTTTCGTAACTTTACCGCATGACGAAATCAGCGACCATCGATCAGTTCTATAAGGATACTTCCATGCTGATCCCGGAGCCGGTGAAGAAGGAAGTGGGGCATTTCAATATTTTCAGGACGGACGAGCTGTATCGTGTGGCCGCGAAGAACAGGGTAATGCCTTATAACCGCCGGGCCTACTATAAAATAAGCCTGATCATCGGGCGGAACAGGGCGGAATATGCGGACAAAGTGATTGATATAGAGCATAATGCATTGCTTTTTGCCACGCCGCTGATACCATACAACTATGTGCCGCAGGATGAGGACCAGGCCGGATTTTTCTGCATTTTCTCGGAAGATTTCCTCACTCAGGACAACAGCGGCGTGCGCCTGCGCGAGCTGCCGGTTTTTAAGCCGGGCGGTAACCCCATATTTTTCCTGAACGACGACCAGATCGGGGATATCAAATACATTTTCAGGAAGATGTTCCGGGAGATTGAGTCGGATTATGCCTATAAATATGATTTGCTGCGGAATTATGTGATCGAGCTTATTCATTTCGGGCAGAAACTCCAACCGGCGACCTCGCTTTTTACGGAAACCAATGCGTACAAGCGCGTTTCTTCACTCTTCAGTGAATTGCTCGAACGCCAGTTTCCGGTCGAGCCGCCGCACCAGAAGCTGCATTTGCGTTCGGCCAAGGACTATGCCGATCAGCTTTCAATTCATGTCAATTACCTCAACAAGGTTTTAAAGGAAATCACCGGCAAAACCACGACCGAGCTTATTACCGAGCGCATTATCAAGGAATCCAAGATCCTTTTGAAACACACCGACTGGAATGTCTCCGAAATAGCGTACAGTCTCGGTTTTGAGGAAGCTTCGCATTTCAATAACCTCTTCAAGAAGCACACTTCGCTCAGTCCGCGTTCATTCAGGGCTTAGATTTGAATTTCGTAAGTTTTGATTTGAAAGCCGCAAATCCCGCCCGATAGCGCCCGGTACCTTTGTTCCATCAATTTTAAATCACAAAAAAGATGGAATCAGTAAGTAAAATAGCATTGGTTACCGGCGGCAGCCGCGGTTTGGGAAAAAATATGGCGCTGCGTCTCGCCGAAAAAGGGAATGATGTAATCGTTGTCTACCGCAGCAAGGAACAGGAGGCAGGGGAGGTCGTGGCTGCGATAGAGGCGCTGGGACAAAAAGCGGTGGCGGTGCAGCTGGATACTGCCGAAGTAAAAACTTTCGACAATTTCTTTTCCCGGCTTTCGGATATTCTGAAAGACAAATGGAACCGCAGTTCTTTTGATTTTTTGATCAATAATGCAGGTATCAGCCGTCCTTCCGCATTTGCTGAAACCAGCGAGCAAGATTTCGACGACCTCCTGAATGTGCATTTCAAAGGTGTTTATTTCCTTGCTCAAAAGGCGTTGCCGTTGCTCGCGGATGGAGGCCGGATCGTGAACCTCTCCACCGGCCTTGCGCGCTTCTCCACGCCGGGGTATGCCGCGTACGCATCCATGAAGGGCGCGATCGATACACTCACGCGCTACATGGCGAAGGAACTGGGCGGCCGGAGTATCACCGTAAATGCATTGGCGCCTGGGGCGATCTACACCGACTTCAATAGTGAGTCGTTCGATAGCCACCCTGGCCTGACCGACTTTATCAGCAGCATTACCGCCCTGGGACGTGTAGGGGAACCGAACGACATCGGCGGTGTGGTGGCATTCCTGTGTTCCGAAGATGCGCGCTGGATCACCGGCCAGCGGATTGAAGTTTCAGGCGGGATGTTCCTCTGAAATAAGGAGATGCTCAAATGCCATCAAGCTGGTGGCATCTGAGCATCCAACCTCTTCTCAACTACATTTTCTTACCGGCAAGTTTCAAATGCACCCCGATGCCCGGCTTGATGGACTCCTCGTCCGGCAGGCCGGGTTCGGTGGCGTAGTTCATGCCCCACAAAGTGCGGTCGAACTGGGTGAGGGCCTCCAATTGGAACGAATCGCCGTTCAGATCGATACGGGCCGGAAATGTGACCGGATTACTCTTGCCTAACAGTGTTAAATGACCTGTCACTTCAAAATTCGCGCCTGGAATCACGTCGGGACCACCTCCCGAATAGGGCGCTACGCTCATGATTTCGAAGGTGACGTTCGGATGAAGCGCCATATTGAAGAAGTCGGCGCTTTGCAGGTGGTGCACCAGCTGATGTTTCAACTCGTCGGTGGGCAGGTTGAAATTCACGATCGACGAAAGCGGGAGCGTGAATGTCCCACTCTTCACTTTGCCGCTCTCGACGATGAAACTGTTGCTTTCTACACCAATGGAACCTTCATTAAAGTAACCCGTTTTGAGGAAGCCTTTCCATTCCGCCACCGATGTTTCGTCGAGCTGGTAGTTGGTAATGTTTGTAGGGGCGTCGTGATCGGTGCAGCTTGTTGTGAACAGTGCCGCAAGTGTTAACAGTGTTAGAAATTGCTTTTTCATGGTTTGATTTGTTTTCATGGCTGATTGTGATTCTGATGCAAAACTAAGGTGCGAATTGCGGCAGGTGCCTACGCGGGACGGATGAAAAACTACGCAGGGCGGATTTTGAGGCAATTGATATATAAGATCATTTATTTGCGTTATTTGCAACCGGAATTCAGTCATTAATCCCTGGGCAATGTCAATCAAAGGACCCATAATTTCGATCGAAGACGACGCCGATGATCAGTTTTTAATCAAGAGTGTAGTAGAGGAGCTTGACATACCTAACGAGCTGTTGTTTTTCAATAATGGGGTGGAGGCCCTGCTTTACCTCGAAACCACGCGCGACCAGCCATTCCTGATCATTTGCGATATCAATATGCCGGTGATGAACGGTCTGGAACTCCGCGAACGCATCGAAAAGAACGAATACCTCCGGAAGAAATCGATCCCGTTCGTCTTTCTGAGCACCGCCGATAATCCCCTTGTGATCGAAACCGCCTACGAATCGACCATTCAGGGTTTTTTCAAAAAGGAAAACAGCTTCGACGAACTGAAAGCGAGGATCAAGGTAATGTATGACTACTGGGCCTACTGCCTGCATCCTAACCACTATCATTAACCCGGGGTTTAAACCCGGGCTAGGGGCAAGCAACCATGAAAAAAATACTGATCGTTGACGACGAGGAAAAATTGCGTGGCCTGATGGCCCGGGTGATCAAATTGGAGGGGTTTGAGGTGATAGACGCCGGCGACATCAAAACGGCCTGGAAAAAGCTGGATCAGTCGGATATCGACGTGGTGCTTTGCGATGTGAAGCTGCCGGACGGTAACGGCGTCGAGTTTTCGAAGGCATTGAAGGAAAAGTTTCCGCTGCTGGAAGTGATCCTGCTCACGGCCTACGGGAATATTCCAGACGGCGTGCAGGCGATCAAAAACGGTGCATTCGACTACATTACCAAGGGCGACGACAACAGTAAGATCATTCCGCTGCTTTACAAAGCCATCGAGAAAAGCGAGCTGAACCGACGGGTGATCAGCCTGGAAAAACAACTCGGCGAAAGGCGGTCGTTTGACGCCATTATCGGCAAGTCCAGAAACCTGCAAGCCTGCATCGATCTCGCGCGCCGCGTAGCGCCTACGGACACGACGGTACTACTGCTGGGGGAAACCGGGACGGGGAAAGAGGTTTTCGCGCAATCCATCCATCAGGCGAGTAACAGGGCCAAGAAGTCGTTTGTAGCGATCAACTGCTCGGCATTTGGAAAGGACCTGCTCGAAAGTGAAATGTTCGGGCATAAGGCGGGCGCATTCACAGGCGCCACACGCGACAAAAAAGGGCTTTTCGAAGAGGCGAATAACGGTACCATTTTCCTGGACGAAATTGGCGAACTCGCGCCCGAATTGCAGGCCAAGCTGCTGCGCGTGCTCGAATCGGGGGAGTTTATCAAGATAGGGGAAACACATCCTACCAAAGTAAACGTGCGTGTGATCGCCGCTACCCACCGGGATTTGCCTAAACAAATAGAAACCGGCGAATTCCGGAGCGACCTGTTTTACCGGCTCTCGGTTTTCCAGATCACATTGCCCGCCCTGCGGGAGCGTACGGCCGACATAGGTGCGCTCGCCAACAGTTTCGCGGCACAGTTTGCGTTGAAAACCAATAAGAAAGTTACTTCGCTTTCGCCGGAGTTTGTCGGAGCATTGGAAAAAAATCCATGGAACGGCAACATCCGGGAGCTTAAAAATGTGATCGAGCGCAGCGTGATCCTCACCGACGGCCCGGTACTGAACGTTGAGAGCCTGCCGTTCGAAATGCAGCACCCACGACAGGAAAGCGGCAAAAACCTGTCGGCATTCTCGCTGGCCAGTTCTGAAAAACTTCATTTGCAGAAAGTACTCAACTACACCAACGGCAACAAAGCCGAAGCCGCGCGCCTGCTGGAAATCGGCATTGCGACGCTATACCGTAAGATCGACGAATATAAACTCTGACTTTAAAAAACTCGCCTGACACGCACGCTACTCGACCACCCGCACGCCTACGTACGAGGAGGCCTGGCCGGACAAGTAAACGCGGTGCGTCGCTTTTTGAAAATCGGATGCATTAGCTTTGTAAATGTTTACGAATTTCTGCGGGTTGCGGTCCACGAGCGGAAACCAGGAGCTTTGCACCTGCACCATAATCTTATGACCTTTCTTGAAACGGTGCGCCGCGTCCTGCATATCGAATTTTACATTTTCGATCTTGCCTGGTGTCATAGGCTCGGGCTTGGAAAAGCTTTTGCGGAACTTGGAACGCATTACCTCGCCGCGGACAAGCAGCTGGAAGCCGCCCATTTTCATGTTTGGGTTGAGAGGGCTGTCGTTCGGCGCGTCGCCGGGATACACGTCGATGAGCTTGACTACAAAATCGGCGTCGGTACCGGTGGTAGAGACGAAAAGATCGGCAAAGACATTACCGGAAATGGTCAGGTCTTCTTTCAAAACTTCTGACTCATACACAAGCACGTCCGGGCGCGAGGCGGCGAAGCGCTGGTCTTCGTACATAAAATCACTGCCGCGGATAATGCGGATTTCGGAGGTGTAAGGCACCGGCTTATCAGGGTCGCTGAGATATTGGTGGAAGGCCGGTTTTGCGCCGATTTGCATGGTGGTCATGGTGGGAGAAAAGGATAATGTACCGTCGGGGTGCAGGTAGAGCTTTTTCTCGACCGTATTTTTCGGCGGCCACTGGTCGTATTTACGCCATTCGTTCGCACCCGTTTCGAAAATGTAGGCTTTCGGGAGGTTCGGATCGGGCTGGTCTTTCAGGTAGTGGTTAAAAACCGGCAGCTCGATTTCCTTTTGGTAAAATGTGCTTGTTTTAGCCCCAAACCGGATATTTCCGAGCGATTCGCCTGTGCCGCGAGCCCAGCCGCCATGGATCCATGGGCCCATAATGAGCCAGTTGGGTGTCTGCGGATTCTTACTTGATACGGCCTGATAGGTCTTCAACGGCCCGTACAAATCTTCCTGGTCGAACCAGCCTCCGACTACCATTACCGCGGGTTTGATGTTTTTCAGATGCGGTACCGGCGTGCGGGCCTTCCAGAAATCGTTGTACGTTTCGTTCTCCATCATTTGGTTCCAGATCCGGTT
>CAMLNK010000304.1 GCA_946481035.1 uncultured Dyadobacter sp.
TTGAAATGGAGCGCATCCGCTTCGACAGCAAGTTCGACTACCGCATTATCATCGAGGATGACGTCCATACCGATTCGATCGGCGTACCGTCGCTCATCATCCAGCCTTATGTCGAGAATGCGATCTGGCATGGTTTGCTGCATAAGGAAAGTAACGGGAGTCTCTGGGTGAAGATCAGGATGCTGGATGAGAATACCTTGGAATGCATTATAGAGGACAATGGGGTAGGGCGCGAAAAAGCGGCGGAATACCGCAGCAAATCGGCGACGGGCAAGAAATCGCTCGGGATGAAGCTCACCCAGGACCGGATAACCGTGCTGAACCAATATATGCAGACCAATGCGAGCGTTGAAATCGTCGATTTGGAGGACGATCACCGGGTGGCAACCGGGACCAGGGTGGTAGTGATCATTCCGGTATGAAGGTTTTGCGTGAATGAAAATCTGACAAAGCAAAAGATATGATCAAATGTGTAATCATCGATGACGAGAACAATTGCCTCGAAATGCTGGAATGGCTGCTGAAAACCTATGCGCCGTCGGTGACGGTGGCGGCAATGTGCAGCTCGGCGGAAAAGGGGATAGAGGCGATCCGCGGGCACAGGCCGGAGCTGGTTTTCCTCGATATTGAAATGCCCCGCATGAACGGTTTCGATATGCTCGAAAAGTTTGATAAGCTGCATTTCGACGTGGTTTTTACGACTGCCTATGACAAATTTGCGATCAAGGCTTTCAAATACAGTGCATTAAATTACCTGCTGAAACCGATTGATCCGGATGATCTGATCGAAACCATCCGACGGGTCAATGAAAAGCACAGCATACCCTCGCGGGAGCAGATCGATCTCCTTTTTCAGAGCATGCGCCAGGTCAAAAATACCCCGCCGCGCATTGCACTCACGACCGGCGACGGGATGATTTTCGTGCCGACCCAGGACATTCTCTATTGCGAAGCCGAGAGCAACTACACGAGCGTCATGCTGGCCAACGGTAAGAAGGTGGTAGTGTCGAAAGTATTGAAGGACATCGACGAGGCACTCAGCGGCCCGGATTTTTTTCGCGTGCATAACTCGTTTCTTATCAACCTGAACCGGATCAAGAAATTTGTACGCGGCGAAGGTGGTTATATCGTGATGGACAACGATGTGGCGATCAGTATTTCGCGTTCGAGGCGGCAGGAGTTCATGGAAATGTTTGCGCGTTTTTGACCGCTTAATCAGATGAATTTTAGTTAACGGTTTTGATTATTTGATTAATAATCAATGAGTTGTAAATATATTTTTCGATAAAATGCCTTGCCGTATGCAAGGCATTTTTGGTTTCTGTCGATTTGCTCAATAAAAATGCAGCACACTCAACAACGCGGTGAAGCGGCGGCCGGCAAATATAATTTTGTCGTGTTAGTCAGCCAAAGCGGCTGGCGGCAGGAAGCCAAATCAGTAACAACCATTTATCATTATTAGTCATGAAAAATCTTTTGAACAACACCCGTTTAGGCAGCTATGTTTTCGCAATGCTTTTACTGCTCGTTTTCTCCTGTAAAGACGATAAAGAGCCGGTACCGCAGGGAAATCTGATATTTTACACGAATTATACCCCCGAAAAGTACGACCGGATCGACGTCATCATCGATGGCAAGGTAATGGGTTCCATATCCCAAACCGCTGCTGTACGCCCCGAATGCAATGCGCCCGGAAGCCCGGCGGTGGTAAGCCTGATGCTGCCGGTTGGAAGCTACTCGGTGTCGGGAAAACGCTACAAAGGCGGAGAGCAGGTGGGTAACTGGAAAGCCAGCTCGGCGAGCGTCACCGTTGAGGAATGCAAACGCATCCGGTTTGTAGAATAGATTACTGAAAAGGACGGGCAGAAACCCGGCAATTGAGTCTGACACAGTTCCGTAGCGCTGCTGCGGAACTGTTTGTTTTTTGCATTAGCCCTATATTTTGCTTCTGCTTTGTTACTATTTCTATCGTTTTGTAGAAATTATGTTAAAAATATTGAAAGTTTGTACCAATATTTACTACAAAAACGATTTCTTTGTGTGACTATTTAAGCGCCCCCACGATTACATACGTTGAATAACCCCAAAACTAACCCCACGGTCAGTTATGATCTTGCAATGGATCTGTGTTATGGTTCTGGCAGTGGCGTCGTCACTGGCTGTCTTTCTATGGGTGCGGGACCGCTACTTTCGGCTCAATCTTGCTAAAAAAGAACTGGAACGGCAGGTAGAAGACCTGTCGCGCAAATTGGAGTACAGCAATGGTCTCAAACAGAAGATTACGATGATGATCGCCCACGATCTTCAATCGCCACTGCATTTTCTGAATGTTCTTTCCGATCATGTATCGCGCTTTGCTGCCAATAATCAGCTTTCCGAGGTAAAAGCGGGGACCGAGGAGATCAAGAAAGCGACAGGCAATATCCATGCGTTCGTAAAGGAGGTTAACCTGTGGGCGCGCTCGCAGCACGAAAATTTCCAGCCGGCCCAGCATTCGTTTTCATTCAACGAGCTGGCAGGGGAGTTGCAGCAGTTTTTTGAAGATATGATGCTCCTCAACAGCAATGCATTCGTGGTGGATTGCCAGGAAGACGTTTTCGTTTATACCAACCGTGACATCCTTAAAGCCATCCTGCGAAACCTGATCGACAATGCGAACAAGCACACGCGGGGCGGGGAGGTGAGGCTTGTTTTCACCACCAACGAAAATGGTCCGCTGCTTACGGTTTCGGACAATGGCGGGGGAATGCTGGCCAGTGAACTGCAAAAAATCCGCCGACGGCTGTCCAATCCGGTCGTGAACGCACCGGTGGAGCCGAATAGCCGGCTGGGCTATCAGCTGATCGCCGATTTCGCGCATACGCTCGGCTTCACGATGTCCGTCAAAAGCAGTAAAGGGGCAGGTACTTCCGTGAATATCTCCGGGCTGGTATGTCACAGCCCTTTTCCTGCTACGTTGCTCTCAGCCGAGGTTATAAGCATCTGCCAGCCTGAGTAATGCGCTTTTGTTTTCAATATTGAGCTTCTTGAAGATTCTGCGCTTGAATGTGTTCACCGACGTATACTGGACGTCGAGTATTTCACTGATCTGCGTCACGGAATAGTCTTTGGCGAGGTAAATAGCTACCTGAAATTCCCGCGCGGTAAGCCGGTCGAACGGGTTGGCCGATTTACCGGTCAGTGTGTCGTTGATCAGGATATTGGCCAGGTTGGGGCTTGCGTAACGTTTGCCGTTCATCAGGGTCTTTACGGCCTTTACGAGTTCTTCGGGCGGGGAGTCCTTTTCCAGATACCCGTGCGCACCCTGTTGCAGCGATCGCTTGCCGAAAATGCTTTCATCGTTCATCGACACTATCAGTACCTTGGTATCGGCGTGGTACTCCCTGATCCATTGCAGCAGGATCGTCGAATCCGTTTCGGGCATATTCAGGTCCAGTAGCAGCAAGTCGTAGCGATGGATGGCAAACTGCGCCTTCACCGACGCTCCGTCCCAGCTCTCGTCGATCTGGCTATCCTTGAAATGGTTGTGAAGTGCTAATTTGAGCCCGTACCGCACCAGCGAATGGTCGTCGGCTATCAATATTTTCATAATTTCTGAACGTCGAGAATCTAACCAACGGCAATATCGCAACATTTTGAGCGGTTCTGCAAATAAACCTGAGCGCCGAAATGGCCATTTGGCGCCAATGCAGGGCGATTTTTCAGTTACTTCTGCATTCAGGGCCGCGCGCCCGTTGTCCGGCGGATTTTCAGAATGTCCGCAAATGAACAGGCATAATCGCATTGTTTCAGGTTTAAGTGTTTGATTTTTAGTGTATTAATATTTTAAACAGTGCTTGGCTCGACATTTGTACGATAAAATGTAAACAAATAAACCCGCCGCTGTTTTATGCGAAGAACTTATCTCGGAGAATTTGAAGAAATCGTGCTGTTAATGGTCGCCGTGCTCGACGGTGAGGCCTATGGCGTTACAATCAGTCAGGAAATAGAGCAGGCGATGGGCAGGCTGGTGGCGTTCGGTACGGTGCACAATACACTGATCCGGCTGGAAGAAAAAGGTTTTGTCCGTTCGGAGCTGGGCGGGGCTACCACGCAGCGCGGCGGCAGAAGGAAACGTCTGTTTCGCATTACGGTATTGGGAAGCCGGGCGATTCAGGAAATCCAGCAGGTCCGCGCCGAACTATGGAAACAGATACCATCCCACACCCTCGAACTGGGAAAACTATGAAAAATCACCCCGTACCGCCGCGTTGGGCGCAGCGTTTGTTCCGTTGGCTGCACCCCGAAGAAACCCGGGAGGAAGTCGGCGGTGACCTCGACGAACTTTACGATTACTGGTACGCCGGAAGCGGGCGTTTCCAGGCCAGCCTGCGCTATGTGCTCAATGTGCTGTCGGTGCTGCCGCCTTTCGTGCGCCGCCGCCGCAGGGCTCAGCAATATTCCGGATCTTCCAATTTCAGTATGACCATGATCAGCAATTATTTCAAAGTCGCCCGGCGTAACCTCGCCAAAAACAAAATGTATTCGTTCATCAACATCACAGGCCTGGCCAGCGGCATGGCCGTGGCGATGCTGATCGGCCTGTGGCTGTATGACGAGCTTTCATTCAATAAATCCTTCCAAAACCACGCGCGTATTGCGCAGGTAATGCAAACCCAGAATCTGGGCGGGAACATTTTAACCGACAAGTCGCTACCGGCACCGACCGGCAAAGCGTTGCGGCTTTCTTATGCCGGGTATTTCCGGCAAATTGTGAGCAGTACCAGCGAGGAAAGCCATATTTTATCATTTAAAGGCCTGAAATTCAACAAGCCGGGCCGGTTTATGGAGCCGGGTGCTGCGGAAATGCTGTCGCTCGACATGGTAAGCGGAAGCAGGACCGGGCTTTCAGACCCCGCTTCGGTATTGTTGTCGGAATCGGCAGCCACGGCCTTGTTCGATGGGCGCAATGTGCTTAATGAGGTGATCAAGATCGATAACGAGCTGGTGGTAAAGGTGACCGGTGTGTACCGCGACCTGCCGCATAACACGACCTTCGCGAATATGGCATTCATCGCTCCGTGGGAGTTGTTTATTGCGCGCGTACCTTACGGGAAAAAGAACCAGGACGAATGGAACAACAACTTTACCGAAGTGTTTGTACAACTCGGCGACCGGGCGGATGTGGCGACGGTTTCATCGGCAATCGCCCCGGTAAGGGCCAATAAGCTCAAAGGTACCGACGCTGCTACCAAGCCCAGGGTGTTCCTCCAACCGATGGATCAATGGCACCTGTATTCTAATTGGAAAGACGGGTTCAATACCGGCGGGCGCATTCAGTATGTGTGGCTGTTCGGGATCGTGGGTGTGTTTGTGCTGATGCTTGCCTGCATTAATTTTATGAACCTCAGCACCGCCCGCTCGGAGAAGCGCGCGCGTGAGGTAGGCGTGCGCAAGGCGGTAGGCTCGCTGCGCGGGCAGCTTGTCGGGCAGTTTTTCAGCGAGTCGTACCTGGTGGTTTTTATCGCGTTTGTGATCGCCATCGGTTTGGCGCAGCTGGCAATGCCTTATTTCAATAATATGGCGGATAAAAAAATGGCTATTCTGTGGACAAATCCGGTATTCTGGGGCTTGGCGCTGGCATTCTGCCTACTTACGGGGTTGCTGGCGGGAAGCTACCCGGCATTTTACCTGTCGTCCTTCAAGGCTGTGAATGTACTCAAAGGTGCTTTCCGGGCAGGTCGGTTGGCATACATTCCCCGGCAGGTGCTGGTGGTAGTGCAGTTTACGGTTTCAGTGACGCTCATTATAGGTACGGTGATGG
>CAMLNK010000305.1 GCA_946481035.1 uncultured Dyadobacter sp.
GCGAGATCGACAAAGTGATCCGGATGGCCGTCGCTGGCCTCAACGTCGGTGACTACATTGACGACCGCGGAGATGCGCGAAATGTGGTGCTGACCATTCCGCGCAACAAGTTTTCAAATCTGAATGCGCTTAAAAACCTTTACGTAGGCAGTATCCAGGGCTCGCCCGTACAGATTGACCAGATCGCAACCATCGGCTTTGAAACCTCACCAACTGCTATTAATCACTTTAATAAGTCGCGGTTTGCGAAGGTGACTTCGCTGACCGGCGACAATACGCTAGCCAACGATATTTTAAAAGATGTGGTGCCAGAGCTGAACAAGCTGAAAATGCCCGAGGGCTACTATTACAAGTTGTCCGGCGAGGCCGAATCGGAAGGCGATGCGCTGGGCGGTAATTTTCTGTCGGTGATTATTTTAAGCACTTTTCTTTTTATAGGCGTGCTGCTGCTGCAGTTCAAGACCTTCAAAGGGATCATCATCGTTCTTTCGATTATTCCATTGGGCGTTTTGGGAGGGGTGTTGTTTCTGTTGATGACCGGTAATCCGATGTCGCTGGTTTCGATCATCGGTTTTATCGGGCTCTCGGGCATCCAGGTAAAAAACTCTTTGTTGCTGGTCGATTTTACCAATCAGCTCAGAGAAGAAGGCAAAAGTATCGACGAAGCGATCCATATCGCTGGCGAGACCCGTTTTCTCCCAGTCGTACTCACATCCATCACCGCCATTTGCGGTCTGATTCCGATTGCGATGAACCCCAATCCGCAGATCGCGCCGCTAGCCATTGTATTGATCGGAGGGCTGGTTAGTTCAACGATCCTATCGCGGGTGGTGACCCCTGTGATGTATAAGCTGATTCCGCCCAGCATTGAGGGCCAGGAAAAAGGCTGAGCTTGAATGAAATCTTGCATAAAATCAAAGCAATAGGCTGGTGGATCAGGTGATAATCAGTAGTGTCAAATAGGTGTGATATAAGCTTTATCATACCTATTTCTTTTCCCTTAGCCAAGTCTGCTATCAAAAGGAAGCAACCAGTTCACAACAGCAATGGGTATCGCAGAAAGAAAAGTCAGGGAAAGGACGGCGATGAAGAAAATGATATTGCAGGCAGCGCTTGATCTATACCTGGAAAAAGGACTGGACTGCACCACGATCCGGAAAATAGCGGAACGGATTGAGTACAGCCCGGCAGCTATATATCTTTATTATCCAAGTAAGCACGTAATTGTCTACCATCTTCAAAGATCGGCTTTCGACCGGTTGTTTAAATGCTTACGTTTAGTAGAAGAGGAGAAAACTCCGCTGGGCCGGCTGAGGCTCTTGGGAAAACTATACATGGACTTTGGCATAAAAAACCCTCGGGAGTACGAGCTTATGTATTCGCTCCCATCGGCGGAAGGCCTGCATCCGCCAAGCCAATATAAAGGTAACGCTGAAAGAATTTTTGCTTTTATTGGCCGGATAGTCAATGCATGTCTTGCTAAAAAGCTTGTTCGTTTTTCCGATACGGTTACGGCCCCGTTGCAATGCTGGAGCATGCTTCACGGCTTACTCTGCTCAGGCTCGGCAGCCGGTATTTCGAAACTTGTCGATCAAAACCAATCTGTCAGTCTTGTGTATCGAGCGTGGGAAGGATATGTCGACGGGCTAGTGGCCAACGCGCTGCCATCGAGCGATGCTTGATGGTGGAGTACGCTTATACAGGTCAACCCAAGACTGTACTGGCAGTAGGAAAGCGACCTGCAAACAAGCTTTATTGTAAATCTTTCACTCCCAGTATTCGCCTCCATTCGGAAAACTGATAAAATATGCCATGGCCGACTAAATGAAGGGGTTTTTGGATTTCCCTATATCAAGGGCATCGTGACAGATTAGGGTTTACCCACAAGGCAGTCAGCGAAAATAGGGCAGATTGAGAATTGCGCCATGGATGGCTAGGTACCTACTTGTAAATGATCATATCAGTTTAACAACGATGTTCTGGCAAAGCTTATAAAAATGAAAAAAGCCCTTAACCTATCCGTTTGGTTCCTGGCCCCGGCTGCATTGGGTAGCGACTTGGGTAATTGGTCACCGGGGTATCGCTTGACAAATAAAAATCGCTAACCATATATCCATATGAAGAAAGCTCATGCAACTAGGTCCAGGATTCTGGAAGCTGCTTATGACCAAATATATAAGCGCGGGTTCCAGCAAACCAGTATTGATAATGTCATGGCGGAAGCAAACATAACCAAGGGAGCATTCTATTATTATTTCAGAAGCAAAGATCAGATGGGTATTGCTGTTATCAATGAGATAGTTGGACCTGGATTGACGCATGATTTTACGTTGGAGTTGTATTCTGTACTTGACCCAATGGACGCTATTTATCAGGCGATACATACGCTTTTACTGGGGCAGAAATCCTTGAACGATGCGCGTGGATGTCCAGTATCCAATTTTATCCAGGAAATGACGCCTTGGCATACTCAGTTCTCCGGCGAGCTAACAAATATAACCCGGCAATGGACACAGGCTATAGCGCGCAAAATAGAAGAAGGGAAGGCCAATACGTTGGTCCGGGCCGAGATCAATCCTATGGATGTGGCACTGTTCTTGATTTCGGGATATTGGGGGATTCGAAACTTGGGCAAATTGGGCAATAGCCGGAAGGTTTACACGGCTTACCTCGCACAGCTTAAAACCTACCTATCATCTCTGCGCTGGGAAGGTTGACCTATAAGTCCACTTTGTTGACCAGCGGCGTTGGTCACAACTATCCTTCTGCGTTCCTGGTAGGACATATGGCGATGTGCCTGTCCTGACTAGTCTTTGCCACCAAAGCGGGTATAGACAGGGAACTGGCATACGTCCGTCATCTAATTAGGGTACGCCGGTCGTTCCTGAGGCTTGTATAGCGTTGAGCGAAAGACGAAGATCTGAAATATTAGCGACGTTTATAGTAGCCCAGACACGGAAATAATCATGAACCTCAGCCGTAGAAACCCACAGCATTATGGCGACTTCCATCAGAGGCTAAGCGACGGTATTTTACGGTAAGGTGAGAACATTATGCCCTCTTGTACGCGATACGATGCGTGATAGTAATGCCAGTTCATGAAAGGCCGACCTGAAATGCTGCTGCTCAAAAGCGGACTGGTCGGAATGGGTGAAGGCAATTGCACGTATCTTCCGGAATGCATCCGTATTTACATGGGTGCTGAGCATAAATTCATCGAACAGGCGCGCTTTGAGAAAGTCCACATCCAGTTCCAGCTTGCCACCGATACTCGGATGAGACGGATTAAGGTCTTTCGGGTCGAACATTAAAGTTTCCCTGGCATTGTGACGGGTAAGTGTAAGTGTCCCGATACGACAGACAGTTTGAAATTAGAGATTAAACCTTAATTCGGCCAGTATTTTGTGACCGTTTTTATATTTAGAGTTGAATTTGATGTTATCCATCTATCGCTTAAGTTGGAGAATTCGGAGATACTGACCACGTCGATTCGGAATTCGGGGACAGTCTATTTTGGGATAAGCTGACCAAGGTGAGTGGATGATTAATTTAATGCGAATGATGTAGCCGTAGCCGTCCTGTGGCAGAGCTCTTTGTAAAGGTAAAAGTCACACAAGGCGGCTGTTTTCGATAAAAATGCTCATAAGGTTGTAGCAAATAGGCGGGTGTAAGAAAATTATAATAACGAAATACGTCATACGATAACAAGCAAAAGTTATGCTTCATCGAAATGGCAGTAGACACGATTCGCCGCAGTGGCCTTTAAAACAAAATTATTAGAACTTTTGAGCAAAATTGCTTCATCTAATGGCCTGTACCTTTGTCAAACAAAAATCAAACAAAAATGAAAATGACAAATTACGACGGCGCGCTCCAGAAAGCGATAGGTTCCGGCTTCAACTCAAAGTCAACGACAAAGAACGTAATTAATGGAATTGACCTGACCGGTAAGATTGCCATCGTAACAGGCGGTTATGGAGGACTTGGTCTGGAGATTACCAAAACGCTAACATCTGTAGGTGCCCACGTGATCGTACCGGCAAGAGACCCTGAAAAGGCCAAAGCCAGCCTCAAAGGGGTTTCTAATGTTGAAGTGGAATACATGAATCTGGCGAAACAGGAAACAATCAATGCTTTTGCTGAAAAATTTATCATATCCGGAAGGCCGCTACATATGCTAATCAACAATGCAGGGGTAATGTGGACACCACTTCAGCGTGACGAGCGAGGTTACGAAGGACAGTTTGCAACCAATCACCTTGGTCATTTTCAATTGACTGCCAATTTATGGAATGCTCTGAAAAAGGCAGACGGTGCAAGGGTTGTGAATGTTTCATCATCGGCGCACCATACCTCACCGGTCCATTTCAACGATGTTAATTATAACAGCAGGGTGTACAATAAGTTTGAAGCATACGGACAGTCAAAAACAGCAAACATACTCTTCACCGTTGAGCTGGATAAAAGAGCGCAACCATTCGGAGTTCGCTCGTATGCAGTACATCCTGGTCTCATCCTGGCGACCGATTTGTCCCGGTTCCTGACCTTTGAGGATTTCGTGGCAATCGGTGCAGTACACCCCGATGGGACGCCGAATGTGGCGGCTCAGGAGGCGATGAAAAGTATTGAAAAGACGGTAGAAGAAGGTGCTGCTACTTCGGTCTGGGCTGCGACTGATCCAAAACTTCAATATATCGGTGGCGTCTACCTTCAAGACGTCGAAGTGGCAGATTACGTTGCGGGAGATAATATTGCGGGGAGCCCTGCCGGAGCAGAAGGTGTAGCCTCATTCGCCGTCGATCCGGAAGCTGCTGGAAAACTTTGGACGCTTAGTGAAGAATTGACCGGGACAATTTTCGACGTACAATAACCAATTACCAAGGCTTCGCAACGGGGCTTTTGGGAATTGGTTAAATTTGTAATTATGATAACAAAACAGACCTCTGAACATGCTAACATCGTCTTTACTTGCAGCGGAACCTCGCAACGCAATACGGAGCTTACTGCCGAAGAGCATTCGATAGTACGTGTCCTGTCCGGAGAGCTGAGGGTGGTACAGGCAGAAGAAACCTATGTTTTCGGAGCGGGAGATACCCATCTGTTTCCGCGGAACCGACTGGCATTGTTGGTAAAATCCGATAAGGATGGTGTGCCCTACAGAGCTATTGTAGTAAAGCTTACTCACGATATTCTAAGGGCTTACTATGAAGCCCATCAAGGTGGGGTCAGTCCTGTATTCAAGACAGATCACATTGCTAAGCTGGGTAAAAGCCCCTTACTCGACAGTTTCTTTGATTCGATGCTTCCATATTTCAATCTGAAATATCAACTTCCGTCCGACCTCTCTCAATTAAAGATCAGGGAGGCCATTACGATCCTTCGCACAGTCGACCGGAATCTCGATGCAATTTTATCTGACTTTTCAGAACCCCATAAGATTAATTTGGTAGATTTTATGCAGAAGAACTTCATGTTCAATATGTCAATGGAAAAGTTTAGCTACCTCACCGGAAGAAGCTTGACAACGTTCAAGCGTGATTTTAAAAGGGCTTTTAATGTGACCCCTCAAAAATGGCTTACGCAAAAACGTCTCGAACTTGCCAGATTCAAGATCACAGAGCAAAATAAAAAGCCAATCGATATTTATTTCGAAGTAGGCTTTGAGAACCTGTCTCATTTTTCTTACGCGTTTAAAAAGGAATTTGGCATCAATCCAAGGGAACAGCTCCGGGTACCGGTCTCGGGCTGAATATTGTCAAAGGTTATGTCGAATTGATGGGCGGGACTATTTCTT
>CAMLNK010000306.1 GCA_946481035.1 uncultured Dyadobacter sp.
CTCCCGCGCCCATACGCCAGCTCCCCATGAGCGCCGACGCGCTACCTGTGTGCTTGCGGAAAGGTGCCAGCGAAAGCGCCGAGGCATTAGGCCCGGTAAGTCCCTGGCCTGTGAGGAATACGAACATCATTCCGATGAGTGAGAACAGCCCGAACCAGTTGTTATACACGCCGACGATCAGGAACAGGCCTACAATGCTCTGATAAATGAGTGTGAAGCGAATGATCTGCTCGCTGGTGTATTTTTTAAGTAAAAAGTGGTTCAGCTGGGTAGAGCCGATCATGGCAACTGCGAGAAAAGCGAAAATCCAGCCGTATTGCTGTTCGGAAACTTTATAGATGTTCATAAACACATCCGAAGAGCCTGAAATATAGGCAAACGGCGCTGCCGTGGCCAAACCGCCCGCAAGCGTGTAAATCAAAAACTGCGGCTGCGAAATGACCGTGGCATATCCGCCCAATACCGCTTCCGGACGAAGGGAAACGCTGGTATCGGCACTCCGGCCGGTAGGCAGGAAAAAGTAAATGGCTGTAATAATGAGGCTGACGATCCCCGCCAGAATCACGAAGATCCAGTACCAGGCGATAGAAGCTGTGACGTAACCGCCTACCGTAGGGGCGATCATCGGTGAAACGGCGATAACCAGGGTGATCAGCGAAAACACTTCCGCACGCTTGTCAGCAGGAAAAAGGTCGCTTACCAGCGCCTGTGATGCTACAAGGCCTACACACCCTCCCATTGCCTGGAAAAAGCGCATGGCGATCAGTGCATCCACCGAGGAGGTCATGGCACAACCAAACGATGCGATCACGTAAAGCACCAGCCCGGCATACAATGGTTTCTTGCGACCAAAGCGATCGAGCAGCGGGCCATAAAGCACTTGCCCGATACAAATACCAATCAGATAGCTCGTTAGCGAAAGTTGTACTTTGTCGATAGTGGTTTTCAGGTCCGACGCGATGCGCGGGAAGCCTGGAAGGTACATATCAATGGAGAACGGACTGACTGTCGCCAGCGATCCGAGGATCAGGATTATAAAGAAATATTGCTTACGGCTCATGGACTTACATTCATTCAATACGAATTTAACGGGTATGCGAGCACATTAAGTTCCTGCATTTCAATAAGTGCAACAATTTCATTAATCTGCAATAAAACAGCCCGGGCAACCGGTGTTACCATTACTCCGTATTTTGTATATATTTAATATCACAATCCTAACTGTTCACTTCAAATCTGTACACATGAAAGCTATTTTTATCCTGGTGACCATCTTCCTTCTGAAAATGAACCTGCCTGCTCGGGAAGTAACCCCAGCCGCGATTCCGCTTTGCCACATGCCTGCTAATGCAATGTCGGAACTGGCTGCCAACCCGGATTTCCGGATGCTGCACGAAACGCCCGTCGCATTCCGTTACCAGGGTGCCGGCGAAACCGTCACTTTCCCGACGTCGGATGGCAAAACTGCTTCCGGTTTTCTGCTTAAATCCCCGAAAAAGTCCGACAAGTGGCTTTTTGTGTACCAGGAATGGTGGGGATTGAACGACTATGTGAAACAGGAAGCTGCCAAGCTGCACAAAGATCTCGGCGACGTGAACGTGCTTGCACTGGACATGTACGACGGCAAGGTGGGTACGACACGCGAAGAGGCTGGTAAACTAATGCAAAGCGCCCCTGCAGAGCGCCTTGCGGCAATCACCAAAGGCGGAATCCAATATGCGGGCTCCAATGCAAAAATCGCCAGCATCGGTTGGTGCTTCGGCGGCATGCTCTCATTGCAGAATGCGATTGCAGGTGGCAGCCAGGTGGTAGGCTGCGTAATGTATTACGGCCGTCCTGAAACCGACGTTGACAAATTGAAAAAGCTTAACACCGACGTGCTGGGCATTTTCGGCAGCCAGGACCAGGGCATCCCGCCGGCCGCCGTCGCCAAATTCGAAGAAGACATGAAAGCCGCGGGCAAGAAAGTAACCATCAAAATGTACGACGCCGTCCACGCTTTCGCCAACCCCAGCAACCCGAAATACGACGCAAATGCCGCTGCGGATGCCTATAAATTGTCGCTGGAATATTTGAAGAAGAAATTGGGGTGATTTAAAATGAGTCCTACCTTAAAGTAACAAAGCCCGGCTCATCGCCGGGCTTTGCCTATCATTCAAGAGAAAACTACTCTCCTTTCTTTTCAAGACGTAATACCGGAGTAGCGGCTTCGGCATTCTCATCAGCATGGGCAGCGACTGTCACAGCTTGTACCTTTTCATCCACCTTGACGCTTGTGGCACCGTGCGAACCGTTTCCGATATGCGGGGCGATTACGAGGGATACGATCGACATCAGTTTAATGAGGATGTTCATCGAAGGACCCGAGGTGTCTTTGAACGGATCCCCAACAGTGTCGCCGGTTACGGCAGCCTTGTGCGGTTCTGATTTTTTGTAGTAGGTCTCACCATTGATCACCACCCCTTTTTCAAACGACTTCTTAGCATTGTCCCAGGCGCCGCCGGCGTTGTTTTGGAAAATACCCATCAATACACCTGAAACAGTTACCCCCGCCAAAGTTCCGCCCAGCACTTCCGGGCCAAAAAGGAAGCCTACGAGTACTGGCACGATGAGGGCGATCAGGCCCGGCGCTACCATTTCCTTAATGGATGCCTGGGTTGAAATCGCTACGCATTTGTCGTATTCCGGCTTGGTAGTCCCTTCCATAATGCCCGGCAGCTCGCGGAACTGGCGGCGAACTTCTTCCACCATTTTCATAGCTGCACGCCCTACCGCGGCAATCGCAAGAGAGGAGAATATGAACGGGATCATTGCTCCGACGAACAGGCCTGAAAGCACATTCGCTTTGTAAATGTCAATGGAATTGATCCCCGCTACACCGCAAAATGCAGCAAACAATGCAAGGGATGTCAATGCAGCAGAAGCAATAGCGAAGCCTTTACCGGTTGCTGCGGTGGTGTTGCCCACTGCATCCAGAATATCGGTACGGCCGCGAACTTCTTCCGGTAAATGCGCCATTTCGGCGATACCACCTGCATTATCCGCAATCGGGCCGAATGCGTCGATCGCGAGCTGCATGGCCGTTGTAGCCATCATACCCGCCGCAGCAATGGCCACACCGTACAAACCGGCTACTTCATAGCTAAGGAAAATACCCGCCGCCAATACCAAGGTAGGGATCACCGTAGATTCCATACCGACTGAAAGCCCCCCGATAATGTTGGTAGCGTGGCCGGTAGACGACTGATTTACAATTGATTGAACGGGACGTTTACCCATTGCAGTATAAAACTCGGTCACCATCGACATGATAGCGCCTACAATCGAGCCAAGGAGAATCGCCCAGTACACGTCCATCGCGGTAAAATCGACACCGCGGATATTCAAATTACCCTCCGGCAGCATCCACATCGTAAGCGGGTAGCTTACCACCAGAACCAATATGATCGATCCCCAGTTACCGCGGTTCAATGCAGCCTGGACATTACCGTGATCGTCGCTCACGCGTACGAGGAGCATACCGATGATCGAAGAAATCAAGCCCACACCGGCAATCACCATCGGCAGAAGGATCGGTGCAATGCCTCCGAAGTTGTCGGTACCCTGCGCCACAATTTCGCGGCCGAGTACCATTGTAGCCAGAATCGTCGCAACATAAGATCCGAAAAGGTCGGCGCCCATACCGGCCACGTCGCCCACGTTATCACCTACGTTGTCGGCAATGGTAGCGGGGTTACGCGGATCGTCCTCGGGGATACCGGCCTCTACCTTACCCACGAGGTCGGCACCAACGTCGGCCGCCTTGGTGTAGATACCACCGCCCACGCGTGCAAAAAGGGCAATCGACTCGGCACCGAGCGAGAAGCCTGCAAGTACTTCAAGCACACGCTCCATCGGAAGGCCGTTGACGTCGGTGCTATCGCCCACGAAAGTGGAATACAGCACGATGAACAAACTGCCCAACCCCAGTACCGCAAGGCTCGCTACGCCGATCCCCATCACGGAACCGCCCGTAAACGACACTTCCAGCGCTTTGGTAAGGCTCGTACGCGCCGCCTGCGTGGTACGCACGTTCGATTTGGTGGCGATATTCATGCCGATATACCCTGCAAATGCAGAAATAAAGGCCCCTACCAGAAACGATACGCCAATAAAGACGCTTGAATTTTCAACCAGTGTACCGGAGTAACCCAGTATCACACTCACAATCAAACCAAAAACAATGAGTACACGCCATTCGGCTTTCAGGAAGGCCAGGGCACCGTCTGCAATTGCGTCCGCTATGGTTTTCATTTCAGGACTTCCCCCGTCCTGCCGGACAACCCAGCCTCTTTTGAAGAACATAACCAGCAAGCCAACAAGGCCTAACGCCGGCACTAAATAGGTAATGTAACTCATGCTATGATCAACGATTTGGTTAAATGGTTCTTATAATTCTCGTAAATATAGAGAAAGGCACCTCATAACAAAATCGGAAAACCGCTATTTTTGATCAATTCGTATAGATTTTATAAACTTTCGGAGAGTTTTCAAGCCATTTTCAAAGCATTATCCGGATAACAAACTGGCTCTCAAGGAATAACAGAAACTGCTGGTAAACGGTAGCCAGCAGCGATTTAATAGAATAATAAAATGAATAATTTGGGATAATCAACGAAAAGCAAGCCCAAAAATGCCCCATTCAGTGCTTCGAACGAACCACGCCAAGCAGTAGAAAACTGGCGGCAAAACCAACGATCCCGGCCGCCACTGCAAGGAGTGTGCCACCGAAAACATATTGTACAAAGTTGACATGAATGGATTCCAGCGTCAGATTGTCACTGGAAGTAAGCTGCACCCCATTGCGGTAAAACAGCCCGCCGAACTTGTAGCTTGCGTAAACAATGAATGGGATTGCCGGAGGGATACTTATGTGCGCAGCAGTAACGAAAAGCACCTTGTTCATCCGGAAGTATATCGAAAGCGGTATCCCGACCATCAGCTGAAAACCCCAGATCGGCACAATGCCCATGAAGAACCCGAAACCGATCGATTTGGCCTTACTGAGATTGGTTTCGCCCGGCTTCATCGCCTCGTCGCGGATGATTTTCCAGAGGCCCTTCTTTTTGATGTATCGAAACAGCCGTTTCGGTAAATAATAGACCAGCGTAAGCGTCACGAGCCAGGTATTGAGAATGCTGATGCGGGTGAAATCGCGGAACGGACGGAAATGCGTCACGCGCTCGTCTTTGTCGTAAATCACCTGGATATTGATCGGCACGATAGGCACGTCTTTCCAGGCCATTTTGACGATCACTTCGATTTCCGTTTCGAATTTCGTCGTGAAAAGCGACATTTTTTTCAGCGGCCCGAGCGGGTACAGGCGAAAGCCGGTTTGCGTATCGGGCAATGTGAGCCCAGTTTCGAATGTGAACCAGAAATTAGAAAACTTATTCCCGAAAGAGCTCTTGCCCGGCACGCCTTCCTGCGCCATATTCCGCGAGCCCATGAGCAATGCACCGGGGTTTTGGATGGCAGCCTCGATGAAAAGCGGGATATCGGACGGCAAATGCTGGCCGTCGGAGTCGATCGTGATCGCATTTTCAAAACCCAGACGTATGGCTTCGGCAAATGCTTTTCGTAAGGAAAAACCCTTTCCTTTGTTCACCCCATTGTCCAGCACGCGGATTTTAGCGCCATAGCCGGCGAGGATCTGCGTCGTATCATCGGTAGAACCGTCGTTTACCACAATCACCTCCTGCCCGACCGCATATTGCAGCACGCCGTCGATCACCCGCCGCAATGTAT
>CAMLNK010000307.1 GCA_946481035.1 uncultured Dyadobacter sp.
AGAACCATACAATGAAAAAGACCTTATTAATATGCATGTTGGTCGGCCTGAGCTTCTCCTGCTCCGACGATTTCTTTGACCTGAAACCTCAGGGGCGTGCCTCTAAGGAGCAGCTCAGCAACAAGAACGGTGTGAATGCGCTGCTTATCGGCGCTTACTCACTGCTCGATGGTGTGGGCGCCGGTAACACGGGCCGCCAATCGACGATTTCGAACTACGTTTTCGGTGGTATCAGCAGTGACGACGCCGTGAAAGGCACCGACGCCGGTGACCAGCCCGAGCAATCGTTTATCGAACAATATAACTGGCTTTCCGACAACACCTATTTCCTCGGTAAATGGTGGCACTCCTACGACGGTGTTGCCCGTGCCAACGAGGTTATCCAGATTGCGGGAAGCCCGGACGTTAAGGACATGACCGATGCAGAAAAGACCCAGGTAGTTGCGGAAGCGCGTTTCCTTCGCGGCCACTATCACTTCGAGGCCAAGAAAATGTGGAACAATGTGCCTTACATCGACGAGAAGATTTACAATGCGGGCGATCCTAATTCGACAAAAGTCCCTAATACCGAAGATATCTGGGGTAAAATCGAAGCGGATTTCCAGTTTGCAGCCGACAACCTTCCTGCGACACAAGCGCAAAAAGGCCGCGCTACCAAATGGGCAGCCAAGGCATATCTGGCCAAGGCGCTTCTTTTCCAGAAAAAGTGGCTCAAAGCCAAAGAATTACTGGACGATGTTGTTAAAAACTCGGGTAAAAAACTGGTAGCCAACTACCACGACAACTACCGCACAGCCGGCAACAACAATACCGAGTCGATTATGGAGGTACAGTTCTCGGTAAACGACGGTACGAACGGTAATAACGGTAACGCAGGCGACAACCTGAACTGGCCGTATTCGGCAACGGCTCCCGGACGCGGATGCTGCGGCTTCTACCAGCCATCCCATAATCTGGTGAATGCATTCAAAACCGAAAACGGGCTCCCGATGATCGGAGCTGCCGCCGACGGCACGTTGGATACCTACAACAAAGTGGATTTGCCAAACGACGAGGGGATCGTGGCTTCGGCAGCATTTACTTTGGACAAAACCATCCCTGTGGACCCCCGCCTCGACTGGACCGTTGGCCGACGCGGCGTGAACTTCCTCGACTGGGGCCCGATGCCAGGCTCTACCTGGATTCGCGACCAGGCGTATGCAGGGCCGTTCACAGGTAAAAAATGGATGTATTATCTGGCAGAAGAAAACAGTACTACCCACTCCACCAGCAAGCGGAACGTGAATAACAACTACCGCCTGATCAAACTGTCGCACGTGCTGCTTTGGTTGGCTGAATGCGAAGTTGAGCTGGGTAACCTCGCAGTAGCCCAGGATTTGGTGAACCAACTTCGCATCCGCGCGAAAACCGGCTCCGTACAAGATGAAACCGTTACCTACAAAGTGGAGCCATACCCGGCAGGAACATTCGCTGCAAAAGGTGCTGACTACGCCAGAAATGCAGTGCGGATGGAGCAACGCCTCGAATTCGCGATGGAAGGCCACCGTTTCTTCGACCTCGTACGCTGGGGTATCGCCGAAAAAGTATTGAACAAATATGCGGCGGAAGAAGCTGTGCCGGGCAAAGAGCCATCGGGACGTACGTTCAACAAACGGGGATATATGGCAGGTAAAACATTTACACAAAAAAACCTGTATTATCCTCTGCCACAGGACGAAATCCTGAACAGCCAGAAAGACGGCAAGCCGACTTTAACGCAAAATCCGGGATATTAATACCGGTATAACCCACTAACGCACCCACAAAAGAGCCGGCCTTCGTGCCGGTTTTTTTGTGCATTGAAAAACAATGAAATACTTTTGAGAAAACATTCAAATACGTCCGAACATGAAAATCACGAACGAAAGCGAATATGAAAAAGCCTCCGAGCGGGCCGACGAGATATTCGATGCCAAGAAAGGTACTCCCGAAGAAAAAGAATTGCAGGAACTCCTGAAGGCGATCAAGGAATACGAAGACGATTTTGTACGAATGCTTCGCGAAAACAACTAGTCTGCGAGTTCCACGGAAAGGCCATCTACTTTTTCCGAGCGTGTCATAAACCGCTCGACGAGCGTAGAGCGGACTTCCACTTCCATGGTGCATTGCATTTCAAATGCCTGGGTGCGCACCGGCAGCTCCATTTCCTTCACGATCCGCATGATGTCGTTCATTTGCGGATACTGGAACGACAGCCTGTAAACACTGAAATAATGCCGGGTGACAATTTCAGCAACATCCAGGGCCGCCTCGGTAGCAGTTTTGTAGGCGTTGATCAGCCCTGGTACACCGAGCAATGCCCCTCCAAAATACCGCACCACCACCACAAGCACATTCGTAACGTTCCTGGAATACAAAGTATTGAGGATCGGGCGTCCCGCTGTTCCCGATGGCTCACCATCGTCGCTCATTCGATAACTCATCCTGTCCGCACCGAGGCGATAGGCATAACAATGGTGGACTGCTTTGGGATGAAGCTCGTACAGCTCGTTCAGGTATGTTTTCGCCTGCACATCGTTTTCGACGGGATAGGCATAAGCGAGAAATTTGCTTCCCTTTTCCTTGAAAAAACCTTCTGCCGGTTCCGCAATGCTTTGGTAAGTATCGTCAAATAACACGGGCGCGACGCTTTTTAAACTGATAAATAACTACGGTGTAAGAAAGCGCCGCCAATGCAAATGCCGCCATGGCAAAAAACACCAACGGGAGGTTCTGGCGCTGGTTTTCAAACAATTCCGCGGAAAGAAATGCGCCGAGACCGATGCCTGCTTCGAGGGATATAAACATCGTCGCGATCGCCCGGCCGCGGTTATGATCGCCGCTCAGATCGACCGTCCAGGCGGAAAGTACCGGTGACAGAATGCCCATCGATATTCCAAAGAATGCGGCACCAGTGAGGAACATCGCCACCGACTCGGCAAAGCCTGTCAGTACCATCGCTATAATTAATACAATACACCCAACGATCGTTACCCGCATACGTCCATGGCGGTCGGATATTTTACCCGCAAAAAGGCGCACCATAATCGACGAGATCGTAAACATCATGAAATATAACCCACGGTTTTGCAAGCCCAGGTAACTGCTGAAATCCGGGGTGACCGTAGCCACGGCGCCGAAGCCAAAATAACAAAGGAATGTAATCAGTGCCGGGCTGAACACATCCGGTTCGAAGATATCCCGCCGTGTGATCTGAAATGATTTCCAGGAGAGCTTTTGCTTTTCTTCCAATGTTTCCTTCATATTCAAAAGAATCGCAATCGAAAGAAATGCCAAGAATGAAGATGTGTAAAAAAGGGCATTCAACGAAAATTCTTCGCTGATCATGCTTCCTATCGCCGGCCCAAATGCCGAACCGACACTCATGCACATGCCATGAATACCCATTGCCTCCCCGCGCCGGTTAACGGGCACAATATCCGCGACATATGCGGCGGTACCGGTTGGTTTGAAGCCCGTCGAGAAGCCGTGTACGAGCCTGAGCAGCAGGAACGGCATGACCGTCGTGAAAATCGGGTATAAAAATCCGCACACGAAACACACCAGCGACCCGAACGCCATTACGGGAACCCGCCCGACGCGGTCGGTAAGCCGGCCGCTGAAAGGTCTCGAAAGACCTGCCGTCAAAGTAAATAGACCGATAATCGCGCCCTTATATTCGGCCCCGCCCATGCTCGAAAGATAAGCCGGGAGTTCGGGAATCAGCATATTGAAGCTGGAAGAGAAGAGAAACGAGCTAAGGCCCAGCAACCAGAACTGCGTCGTCAATATTCCGGGAGAAGCGGTATTTTGCATCACGCAAAAATACGACACTTTCCAGAAAGAGTGGAATTTACTTCGACTTATCGGCCAGTTCCTTTAAATAGGGCGCGAGTACTCTCTTGGCCTCCTCTACTTTGCGGCGAACGAATGGATCGTTCGCATGGCTTTTTAACGATGGATCTACAACTACCTTTGAAAGGTCAATCAAATGCCATGTTTTCCGTTTCATATTAACTTTTTGGTTATAATGAACGCTTCATAATTTATTCTCCGCTCGAATGGGACCGGCTTACCGTTTTGCATACCTAACACCTCAAATACCGGTTCCCAATTTTCAGATTCTCTTGCCAAAATAGCCGAATAAAGTCTAATCCGGGCTGATGAGCTACCTGTGCAATATACCCGTCTGTCAGGATAAGCTTCAAAGAATGTAAGAGTTGTTTTAACCACGGTTGCCAACACGATGTTCATATCGTGATTGTTGCTAACGCAAAGGTCATTAATTTCCCTATTCTCATCTAAATCTCCAAAAGCGAGATTGTATATTCCTGCTCCTATCTTTTCGAACTGAACGGCTTTCGGAATCGTCCGGTCCTCTGAACGACTTTCGAAATAGTAAAACAAGTAATCTTCCGACGCTCGGAACGGGTAAAATTTCTCTTTCACAGTGTGCGTATTAAGAGAATACAAGTTAGCTTTAACCGCTGAGCGCTCCAAGCCGACGCAACACCGATGAACGAACGGTTAAGCGTTTGGCTTTTTTACCCAATTAAGACATGGTACGCATATTCTATAAGGAAGGCAAAGTCATTAAGCGTGAAAACGATATCCGGGAGTTGGGCAAAATCCCGAACCTCGTGTGGGTGGATTTGCAGTCTCCGAGCGCGGAGGAGGAGGAATGGGTCGAGAACAAATGTAACATCAGTTTTCAGACTCCCCAGGAAATCGTAGAAATCGAAAGCAGTTCGCGTTTTTTTGAACAGAACGAGACGATCAACGCCAACTCCAACTTCCTCAAAATAGAGCGGGAAGGCTACGAAACATATCCCGTTTCATTTATCCTGAACCAGAATGTGCTTTTCACCTACCGCCGCGGCGATTCTAAAACGTTTGCCGACGCGGTCAAAAAGATGAAAGTGAGTCCGGAAGGTATCCAGGGAGGAGTAGATTTTATGCTTCTGCTGCTGGAAACGCGTATTGAAGCAGACGCGGATGCATTGGAAGGTATTTCCAAAGACATTTCGGCGATCAGTAAGGACCTTACACATGAGCAAAAAACCCGGCAGGAAGTCCTGATCCGGATCAGCGGTTTGCAGGAAATCACAATGATGCTCCGCGAAACGAGTATCGACAAGCAGCGCGTACTTTCCGGCATTCTCCGAAGCCAGTATTTCCCGGAAGACCGCAAAGAGCACCTGCGCATTATTCTTAAAGACATCAACTCGCTCCTCGAATACACCACCTTCAATTTCGAGCGGCTCGAATATCTCCAGAACACCTTCATGGGGCTTATCAACCTCGAACAGAGCCAGGTGATCAAGATCTTCACCGTGGTGACGATCATCTTCATGCCGCCGACGCTAATCGCCGGTATCTTCGGCATGAACTACCAACACATACCCTCTACCGGTGAACCGTGGGGATTCTGGATATCGTTGCTGCTGATGGTCTTTTCCTCGCTGGTCGTACTTTGGTTTTTCAGAAGAAAAAAATGGATTTAGAGAAGAACTTTATTACCGACATTATATTTTCTGATGATTATACGTTGCAGGTATAATTTTAATGTAATCTTTATTGTTGTGAGTGAATACAATAAAAATATCGTCATAGTGTTAGTATAGAAGTTATATTTCGGCGTCCGGGTTTAGTCTCCGGTGCGATCAACCCTCTTCCAACCATTTCCCTAACAACAGAGTCATAATTCCGGGCAGCGTAGCTCCCACAAACGCTGGCTTGATATTTGTACAAAAAATATCCGCAAGGAT
>CAMLNK010000308.1 GCA_946481035.1 uncultured Dyadobacter sp.
GCCTTGTGAATATCCCCGTCAAACTTTTCAGCGCCGTCCAGGCAAGCGAGCTCGATCTCGATATGCTGGACAAAAAAGACCACGCGAATATCCATTTCCAGCGCGTAAATGCCAATACCGGCCGCGAGGTGAAGTGGGAGAATATTGTCCGCGGCTATAAAGTCGAAGACAACTACGTGGTGCTCGATGAGACCGATTTTGAAAAAGCGAGTCCCGAAAAATCGAAAATCATCGAAATAGCGGAGTTTGTCGATGAGAAGGAGATCGACAGCATTTACTACGAAACGCCCTACTACCTCCAACCCGAAAAATCCGGCGCGAAACCCTACGCATTGCTGCGCGACGCATTGAAAAAGACCGGTAAATGCGGCCTGGGCACCTACGTGCTGCGCAACCGCGAGAGCCTCGTGCTCATCAAACCGCAAAACGACCTGCTGATCCTCAACAAGATCCGTTTCGCCGAGGAAATCCGCGATACCGACGAACTGAATATCCCCGACGTGAAGATCAAACCCGCCGAAATGAATATGGCCGTGCAGCTCATCGAGCAGCTTACGACCGATTTTGACATTGCGAATTACAAGGATACCTATAATGAAAAGTTGCTGAAACTGATCATGGCCAAGGCCAAAGGCAAGAAACCGGCTGCCACCAAAATGAAGGTCGTACATTCGAAAAGCCGTGACCTGATGGCCCAGTTGAAGGAAAGTCTGAGCGCGCCTAAAAGAAAAGCATCATGAAAAAGAAAGCGGAAATCACCCATCCGGAGAAAATTTACTGGCCCGACGAGCACATTACCAAAGGCGAGCTGATCGAATATTACCGGAATATCGCGCCCTATATTTTGCCTTACATGAAAAACAGGCCGCTATCGCTGCGCCGGCAGCCCAACGGTATCAAGGACGAGGGATTTTTTCAGAAAGACGCCGGCGATTCGGTGCCCGATTGGATCAAAACCTTTGAAATACTGGCCGAGTCGACCGGTAAAATGGTGAACTACCATGTGGTGAACGATGTCGAAAGCCTGCTATACATCGCTAACCTCGGCTGCATTGAAATGAACCCGTGGAACTCGACCATTAACAAGCTAGATAACCCGGACTGGGTGGTGATGGACATCGACCCTTCGGACAAGAATACCTTCGACGATGTCATCGATGTAGCGCTGACCATCAAGCAAATCCTCGGCGAAATGGAGATCGAAGGCTTCTGCAAAACCTCCGGCGCCAGCGGTATGCACGTTTACATTCCGTTCGGTAAAAAATACGATTACGACCAGGCCCGCGACTTTGCCGAAATGCTCGCCCACATGGTTGTTGAACGAATACCTAAAATCACCACGCTCGAACGCTCACTTTCGAAGCGCAAAAAGAACCAGATTTACGTCGATTACCTGCAAAACCGCATCGGGCAGACGCTCGCCTGTGCATATAGCGCCCGCCCGAAGCCCGGCGCCACGGTTTCGGCGCCGCTCGAGTGGAGCGAAGTGCAGCACGGCCTGAGTCCGAAGGATTTTACGATCAAAAACATCTTCGACCGGCTCGAACAAAAGGGCGACTTGTTCAAAGGGGTACTCGGCAAGGGTATTAACCTCAATAAGGCATTGCAAAAGCTCCCGGTGCCCGCACAGGATTAGGAGATGATTTGAAGGTGTATTTATTTTAACCCTTCAAATCAAAACCAGTATCATGCGCCTAATCCCTATCCAAAAAAACATCGGCACGGCGTTGCTGATTGTGCTCCTCATTGCCCCTCTGCTTTTCCTGAATAGCTGTTCGTCTGAAAAAAAGGACGGGGACGCGGCCGATTCCACGAATCGCCCCGTCGTGATTGGCTACGTGGGCGGCTTCCACGGCCTCCTGAACACAAGTAATATCGAGGCCAAAATGCTGACGCATATCAACTATGCATTCATCGATATCAAAGACGGCAAGGCATTTCTGAGCAATGAAAAAACCGACACCACCAATTTTCGACAGCTTAACCTCCTGAAAGCCGACAATCCCGACCTGAAAATCCTCATTTCGATCGGCGGCTGGGCTTGGAGCGAACACTTCTCCGATGCGGTTTTAACCGACTCGTCTCGTAAGGTATTTGCTAAAAGCAGCGTTGCGATCATTAAAAAATACAATCTGGATGGTGTCGACATCGACTGGGAATACCCTGGCTTACCCGGCGAAGACGGCAATGTGTTCCGTCCGGAAGACAAGCAGAACTACACCGAAATGTTTCACGCGATCCGCAACGAGCTGGACCTTTTGGAAGAAGAAACCGGCAAGAAAAAATTGCTCACCACTGCCGTGGCCGGCTGGGTGGAGTTCCTGAATGCGACCGAAATGGGCAAAGCCCAGCGCTACCTCGACTACGTAAACCTGATGACCTACGACCTCTTCCAGGGTGACACGGCCGTTCACCACGCGAGCTTATACCCTTCCAAAACCTACAAAACGGCCAAATCGGTGGACAATGCGGTAAAAGGCTTCCACGCTGCGGGTGTACCCATGGAGAAACTGGTGGTAGGACTTCCATTCTACGGCCGTATGTTTACGGTTGCCAAGCTGGAAAAAGGGCTGGGACAAAAGCAGATCAAACAGCAATATATCGACGGCTATTCCTATATCAAGGATAGCCTGGTCAACAAAAAAGGCTACAAAGAGTACCGC
The DNA here is from genome assembly GCA_946481035.1 of uncultured Dyadobacter sp. The sequence continues at coordinate 2,664 of CAMLNK010000308.1, forward strand.
GACACAGTAGCGAAGGCTCCCTACCTGCTCAATGCGGAAACAGGCGATGTACTGAGCTACGACGATGAGGAATCGGTAAGGGAAAAATGCAAATACGTACTAGCCAACAAACTAGGCGGCGTAATGTTCTGGGAATATGACTCCGACCCCAAAAAGTACCTCCTAAACGAAATCGACAAGTCCCTAAAGTAGTTCATAACCCAAGGTTTCAACCTTGGGGGCGGTACCTGCACGCAACAACGCCGGTACCGCCCCCATCGTCACCAGAGCCAACCGCCGGGCCCCGACCATCAGCATCAAAACAACCTCCAACTATCCACCTCAAAATAGCCTTCGGCAAGCGCCCCTATCCGGAACCGGTTTACGTACTCGTGCGCGTGGCGCGTGGGCTCAGGGAGGCGGTGCCTGCGGGTACATTTGAGCGCGAGGGCGAGGCTATCTTCGAGGCTCATCCGGTGCCCTGGTGAGATGAACACGGGCTTTACATGATCCTTAGTCCTCACCGCATGGCCGATTACCTCACCTTTGTCGGTGACGGGCGTGTACTCTCCTTTCAAAGCGCCGGGATCATCATACTTCCCGGCCAGCTTTTTCTTCGCGCAGCCCATCGTAACCGCATCGGTGATCACCCCGAAATGCGACGCGATGCCCATTCGGCGGGCGTGCAGGATACCATTTCCGTCAAACATGATCACATCGGGCTTCACCGGAAGTTGCTCATAGGCTTTCAGAATGGCCGGAATTTCGCGGAATGCGAGGTAACCGGGCACGTAGGGGAATATGGTGCTGCTTTTCACCAATGAGTAAGCTATCGGTTGAAGTTCGGGATAACTCAGGACCACCAGCCCGGCGTAGACGGTCTCACTGTAAAGGGCGAGGGAAATATCGGCGCCTGCGATCGTTTTAATGTCCTTTTGAAACGGTTCCAGATTTAAGTGCCGGCGCAGCTGCTGCTGGACGAGCGTCGCTTCGGGGATCGTGAGCTGATCATAATTAAGCTCGGGCGTGATAACCATCCGGTTCAATGAGTCTGGCATGATATTTCGTGGTTGTATACGAAAGTTATTTACCCTGAATATTCAAAAACTACGCCACCTTCATGGAACAGACCTCCGTCAGACGCAAATGGGCGAACTGGAAATTCATTTCGTTCGTCGTGATACTCATTGCCATTTTTATCAAATTCTATGTACTCGACGAACACGACGAGAACGCAGCCGTCACCGTCGAACTCGACCTGCCGCAGGTCGCTCTGCGAAGCCAGCAGGAAGTAGCGGCAATCCTCGGCAAAGGTCAGCTGGAAAGTTATTACAGGGACGCAAGGGCGGATTGCGAAAAATGCCCACGAGTAAGTTACCGCGACCGTAAAGTTGAAATTACCTACATCAATGAGATTGCAGACCAGATCAGGCTGAACAAGCTGTCGGACTATGCCTTCGAAAACCGTATTATCCTCGGACTGCTGAATCTTTCGGAAAACATCGCGCCGAATATCGACCAGGGGGGCGTCAAAACCTGGGACAATTACCAGAAATACTCCCAGATCACCGCATTCTCCAAAAACGGCCACGTAGACTACATTCTTATCAAAAGCAAAACCGAATAGCGCCTACCGTGCCGACCTTTTACTTACGCTGTTCAGCATTGCATAACCCAAAACGCCCGAAAGGATCGAACCTGTCAGGATTGAGAATTTGGCCTCCGACAGAATCAGGTACTCTCCGGGGAATGACAGCAATGCAATGAAAACCGACATCGTAAAGCCGATCCCGCCCAGCATTCCTACCCCGATGATATGCGCCCATCCGGCCCGGTTCGGCATGCTGCTGATACCCAGCTTCACCGTGAGCCATGAGAGCAGACTTATCCCCAATGGCTTGCCAATGACCAGCCCGAGGACAATACCCAACCCGAGTGTAGTAGAAAGTCCTTCGAGCATACCTGCCTCGAAAGTGATGTTGGTATTGGCCAATGCAAAAACCGGCATGATCACGAAGTTCACCGGCTTCACCAGGATGTGTTCCAACTTTTCGAGCGGCGATTCCTGCGCGTCGGGTGTGGTGGGGATGGCGAAGGCCGTGAGCACGCCCGCGATGGTGGCGTGGACTCCCGAATGGTGCACGAAATACCAGATAAATAAGCCGGGAACAAGGTATGCGGCCAGGTTTTTCACGCCGGCGCGGTTCAGCACGAGCAATACCGCGAAAATGCCTCCTGCATACAGCAAATAATTGTAATGCAGTTCTGACGAATAAAAAATGGCTATGACGAGAATGGCCATCAGGTCGTCGACGATGGCGAGCGCTGCGAGGAAGATTTTGAGCGAAGGCGGCACTTTACTGCCCAGCATGGTAATGATCGCGATCGCGAAGGCAATGTCGGTCGCCATGGGAATGCCCCAGCCTGCGGCCGTGTGCGTGCCTTTGTTGAGCAGAAAATAGATCGTAGCCGGGGCCAGCACCCCGCCCAGCGCTGCGAAAATGGGTAATGCCGCCTTCTTGAACGACGAAAGTTCCCCTTCGACCAGTTCCCGCTTGATCTCCAATCCCACAAGCAGAAAGAAAACGGCCATCAGCCCATCGTTGATCCACAACAGCGCTGGGTAACGTAAATGAATGTTTTCGGTATGGACGCCCAGCTCTGTATTCAGCAGGTTTTCCAATGCACCGGCAAGCGGCGAATTCGCGATTATGAGGGAAATGACCACACAGATAATCAGTATCGCACCGCCTAGTGACTCCGATTGTACAAATTCTTTGAAAGGTTTGAGGTTGATTGTTTTAGCCATGCGACAATATAACAAATCGGGCGAAAACGCAATTTTATACATTATTGTACTTTTCAAATAAAAACCAGCTCATTAACACGTTGGGCCATATTTGAATATTTCAAAATTCAAAAGCACTCAAAAAGCCATTAAATCACTCATCACCAATAAAAACCATTCACACGACCGTTTGATCACTCATTGAATAAATATATAACCATTCATAAAATCCCATTTATATTTGCATCATCAAATAAGACAAAGACAAGAAACAAAAAATAAAAAGAGCTATGAAAACTTTGATCACAACCCTCGTTAGCGTTATCGCATTGACCAGTTCAGTTGCATTTGC
>CAMLNK010000309.1 GCA_946481035.1 uncultured Dyadobacter sp.
AAATGAATATGATTAAATTAACACACATGCTCGTCCCACTGGCATTGGCGATGGTGACAGTCCCGGCGCAGGACACTTTTGCGCAAAAAACAAATACCACGCAAACCACCGAGAAGTTCGACCGCGATTATGCCCTCGAAGCGACTATGCTTGGCTTTTTCGCCAAAGATGGCTCCCGGAACCCCACATTAAAGGCCAACAAAGGCGATCGGGTCAGGATCACGATCACGAACGGTGAACTCATGACACACGACATCGCGCTTGAAAAGCTCGGTATCAAAAGCAAGGTGATCATCGAAAAAGGCACCAGCACCAGCATTACTTTCAAAGCCGAGCAAAACGATACGTATTTCTGCTCTGTGCCCGGGCACCGCGCTGCGGGAATGGTGGGAAGTTTTGAGGTGGTAGAAGGGGTTATTTCAAATGAAACAGTGGCCGGTCAGTTGCCTGTGAAGGACGGCCAGCCACTCAACCTGGGCTTTGAAACGGGAGACCTGAAAAACTGGACCGCGACAGGCGACGCATTCGCTAATGCACTTTTCAGCTCCGACCCTTCGCCGGTCCACGAAAAGGAAATGAATATCGGTTTTGAAGGGAAATATTTCCTGAGCAGCGGCGGCACGCTCAACTACAAACAGACGGGTACGCTCACGTCGGCGCCATTCCAGGTGACACAACCATTCGCGGCATTCCGCGTGTCGGGCGGCGCATTGCAGGATACGCGCGTAGAAATCGTGACGGCTGCGGATAACAAGGTTGTGTACCACATCACGGGCCAGGGCAGGGCTACATTACAGCCTGCTGTTGTGGACCTGCAACCCTATCTGAACAAGGAAATTTTCATCCGCATTGTTGATAACGAGACGGGCATTTCGCAAATCCCCTACATTCCCAACGACAAGTGGGCGCATATCAATTTTGACGATTTTCGTTTTTACCCAACCCGGCCCGATTTTCCCAACGAGCTGAAACAGAAGGATATCATTATTCTCCCGCCATTGGACCCGGTTTTGAATGCAGGTTTATCAGGCAAAGATGCGGCGAAGGCCATGACGCCCCCGCCGGGCTTTAAGATCACCCTCGCAGCAGCGGAGCCGGATGTTATCAGGCCCATTAGTTTCACGGTCGACAACCGGGGCAGGCTTTGGGTAGTGGAAGGCCATACGTACCCGGTACGTGCCCCGGAAGGCCAGGGCAGGGATAAGATCCTGATTTTTGAAGATACCAACGGCGACGGCACGCTCGATAAGCGAAAAGTATTTGCAGAAAACCTTAATCTCATCAGTGGTATCGAAGTGGGAATGGGCGGGGTATGGCTCGGTTCGGCCCCTCATTTGCTGTTTATTCCTGCCGATTTTAAAAATGATAAACCCGCCGGTCCGCCGCAGATATTGCTCGACGGCTGGGGACTGGAAGATACCCACGAGGTCCTCAATAACCTTCGCTGGGGGCCCGATGGCTGGCTTTACGGCACCCACGGCGTTTTTACGCATTCCAATGTAGGCAAGCCAGGCGCACCGGACTCGGAACGGACGAAAATCAATGCCGGCGTGTGGCGTTACCATCCCACTGCGCATAAGTTCGAGGTATTTGCCGAAGGATCGAGCAACCCCTGGGGGATCGATTTCAATGATTACGGGCACCCGTTCATTACCGTATGCGTGATCCCGCACATGTACCACATCATCCAGGGGGCACGCTACCAGCGGCAGGCAGGGAAGCATTTCAACCCGTATACTTACGACGACATCAAAACCATCGCCGACCACCGGCATTGGGTAGGCGAGCGCGGGCCGCACGCGGGCAACTTCCGCTCGGCGTCTGCGGGCGGCGGGCACGCACATGCGGGAGCGATGATTTACCTCGGCAACAGCTGGCCGAAGGAGTACCGGAATGATATTTTTATGAACAATATCAACGGCGCGCGCCTCAATATGGATCACCTCACGCGCTCGGGGTCCGGGTATGAGGCAACACACAAAAACGACTTTATGGCGATGAACGACTCATGGTCACAATGGCTGAACTTTAAGTATGACGCGAGCGGATCCGTGTGGGCTATCGACTGGTACGATAAGAACCAATGCCACAGCCCGAATCCCGACGTACATAATAAAACGATGGGCCGGATTTTCAAGATAACCCATGATAATGACAAATGGGTGCAGGTCGATTTATCCAAAGCGTCGGATATGGAACTGGTCAATTACCAGTTGAATCCCAACGAGTGGTATGTCCGTCAGGCACGTACCCTTTTGCAGGAACGCGGTCCAAACAAAAAGGTACACAAGGCATTGAAAGAGATCCTTGCTAAAAACCCTGATGAAACCCGGAAACTCCGTGCATTATGGACTCTCCACGTGACCAAAGGGCTCACGGAGAAAGAACTTGCAGATCTGCTTTCAAACGATAGCGAGTACATCCGCAGTTGGGCGGTCCAGCTTTTGACCGAAAACAAATCTGTTTCGCCCGAGACATTGAAAAAGTTCGCCGAACTGGCTCAAAAGGACAATTCCAAACTGGTAAGGCTTTACCTCACCTCGGGAATGCTCCGCCTCGATCCTTCGCAGCGATGGGATGTGCTCGACGCATTGGTGCAGAAAGCCGAAGACAAGGACGATTACAACCTGCCGCTCATGGAGTGGTACGCTGCCGAACCGTTGGCGCCGATCGACGCGAAACGTGCATTGCAGCTGGCGGAGAAATCCAAATTCCCGAAAATGCTGCCTTACATGATCCAGCGGGTGGAGGCGATAGGAACGGAAGAGTCGAAAAAGGTGCTGAAAGATTACAATAAGGTGGGTATGATTGACAACCCGCATGAGCATCATGGCGATCATGCAACCGGAACGGCTATGAATCATTAAAGCAAAAAGGGCTTCATGTAGAAGCCCTTTTTAAATAACGTTGAGTAGAACTTTGAAATACTTCTACAAATATAAGCGAATAACTTTATTTGAAAACATGACGAAAGTCATTTTTGTGATTTTTGGTTCTTGTTTGTAAAAAATCGTGATTTTAGTTTTCGTAAATGGCAGATAATCATGTGTAAAATAAATGTTAACATTTGGATAATTTTGCTTTTTGCTGTTTCAAAGGCTCCGGTTTTCGCGCAACCAGAGGGGAGTTTCAGAAAAACCAAACTGACAGGTGACTTCATTTCCGAGGGGGTAGCGGTCGCTGATCTGAACAGGGATGGCAAAACAGATATCGTTGCCGGCTACTACTGGTTTGAAGCACCGGCCTGGACCAGACGCGAGCTCGCACCCTCGCGCGTGTTCGATCCGAGGAAAGAATACAGCAACTCCTTCCTGAACCTGGGCATGGACGTCAACCTCGACGGCTGGGAGGATGTTGTGATTATCGATTTCCCGGGCAAGGCGGCCTTCTGGTTCGAAAATCCTCAGAACAAAGCCGGAGAATGGCCAAAGCACTACATCGCCGATTCGGTGGGTGTTTCGAATGAATCGCCTGGTTTTGTGGATATGGATGGCGACGGGCGGCTCGATATCCTTTGCGGCGACCCGGCCAAAAAGCAGATTATCTGGCTAAAAGCACCGGCTAAAAAAGGCGGGACACGTTGGCAGCGATTCCCATTAAGCAAGGAAAATGTACCGGGCACGGAAAACTTCTCCCACGGCATTGGCTACGGCGATGTCGATAAGGATGGTATCGACGATGTGGTGGTCCGGGAGGGTTGGTTTAAAGGGAGAAGGGATAATAAATCCGGCAACTGGGATTTTTTTCCTGCCAACCTGGGTGAGCCGTGTTCGCATATGCAGGTACTGGACGTGAATGGCGATGGTAAAAACGATGTTGTGAGCGCCTCTGCGCATGCGTTGGGCATTTGGTGGCACGAGCAGCTGAAAACAACCGACGGTAAGGTCGATTTCAAAACGCATTTGATCAGTAATACCACCGCGCAAACGCATTCCTCCATTATGGCCGACCTCAACGGCGATGGCAAAAAAGAGTATATCACGGGCAAGCGCTTCCTCGCGCACCACGGGCGCGACCCTGGTGACAGCGATCCGGCCATTCTGCTGTATTTCGAAATCACGCCCGGAAAAGAGCCCTATTTCAAAGAGCATATGATCGATAATGACTCGGGTGCCGGCTTGAACATCACCGTACACGACATGAATGGCGACCTTCGGCCGGATATCGTCATAGCCAATAAGAATGGCGTTTTTTTGTTTGAGAATCAGATAAAAAAGTAGCATTTCGGCTCCAAGGCACGGAGCTTACCGTTTTCAACAATGTTTATCATGGAAAGAGGAAAAGTCAATTTTTTCGAGAGAATGGCTACCCGCATTACTGCCTGGACCGGTAGTTCAATGGCATTCGGGGTAGCATTTGGTATCATACTGGTTTGGGGCATTACCGGGCCGATCTTCGATTATTCCGACACCTGGCAACTCGTGATCAACACGGGCACGACGATTGTCACTTTCCTGATGGTTTTCCTGATCCAGAAATCGCAGAACAAAGATTCGAAAGCCATTCAACTAAAACTGAATGAGCTGATCGCCGCCAGCCGCTTTGCCAGCAACAGGATGGTCGATATTGAAAACCTGAGCGAAGCGGAGCTCGACATACTCCGGAAATTTTACCAGAAACTGGCCGAAATGTCGGAAGCCGACAGCGACATCCACAACTCGCATTCCATCGACGCAGCGCAACGGCTGCATAAGGATAAAAAAGGCGGGTTTTCCGGACTCACACAGGGCGATACCGGCTCTCAGGAATAGCTATTTGTCTTTTTTCTTGTCCTTCTTGTCATTGTCATCATCCTTGGAGAAGATCTTCTGAAAAAAGGTCTTCTTCTCTTTTTTATCCTCCTTCACCGACGCAATGCTGATTTCGTTGTCGATAGACGGCTGAATGGCGTGGATGAATGCATTTTGAAGGATGTTGGTAATGGCCACCCGTTCGTTTTGGGATCGTCGAGCCGGCCTTCGAACGGCACTTTGGTCGCTACCTGGTCTTTCTTTTTATTTTCAAACAGCTTGCCCGCCCCGCCTGCGATAGCCTCCCATAGCTTCCGGAGCAGGTTGTCTTTCCGGTCTTCTTTACCCAAAACGTCGAGGTTTTTGATCACCGGCTTCACATAGCCCTTAAATTCCTTATCCTTAGCGGCCACCTCCGTGTACAGCCCGAAGTGTCCCTTATTGACGTCCACTTTGGCATATGCCTGGAAAAAGTCGTTCATTTTTACCAGGTTGGTATTGTTCAGTTCGGCGCTCATATCGAAGGTCGGGGCGTCGGCCAGGGGATTGAGTTTGGCGTCGAAGCGCAGCTTGCCCTCATACACGTCCGCGGTGGCGTGTATGCTCGCGGGAAGGACGGCTGAGGAATCGTAACTGTTACGGAGATTTTGGGCGAGCAGGTTCAGGTTTGTCAATGCGATGTCGACATTCGGTTTGGAACTGAAATCTTTGTACTGGATCACCCCGCCCCGCAGCTCGCAGCGGTTGATATTCAGCGGCATGAACTTGTCGAGGATTTTGCGGAAATCTGCGGAGTCTTTCACGACCTCCTTGGGTTCCACTTTATCTTTGGTAAAAACCAGGTAGGGCCGCTGGAAAACCAGTTCCCCTACAATGGAGCCTTTGAACAATGCCTTCCATTCCACGGAGAGGTCTATTTCCCTGGAAGCGAAAAAAGGTGTTTGCTTTTGGGTAACGGAATCCGCCTTGTTAATGTAAATACTATCGATCTTGTAGGCCCCCCGGATAATGGCGAGGTCGATGTCGCGGCCGCCGATGAACACGCTCTCG
>CAMLNK010000310.1 GCA_946481035.1 uncultured Dyadobacter sp.
AAACCTTTTTGTATTCCAGAAAGGCATTGGTGTTGAAATAGGCATCTTTCCGCAACGAGCGCTCGTACCAGGATTGCGCCTGCGAGGGATTGGCCTGGTACTGATACGTTTCCGTGTAGTTATAGATCTCAGAAATGTATTTGTACTGATTCTTGCCTTCTGTGGCGGCCCAGTTGTACCCGGCCTGCGCAACCAGGTTCAGGTCTTTGGCGATATTGAATTCCAGTTTTGTGTTTACAAAAATCCGGTTGTTCATGGTTTTGTTTTCACCACCCAGTTCGAGCAGCCAGTTGCGTGCGGGCTGCGTGCCCCAAGCGTAAGGCTTTCCATTGACGGTCGCTACGGGAAATCCGGGCTGGGAGCCGAAGTTGATCTCACCCTGCCGGCTTGGCACGATCACATCGTTTTTTTCCAGAGAGATATTGGTTTCCAGTTTAAAACGGGGAGAAAACGTGTAGTCGAAAACCAGGCGCGTATTGTAGCGTTTGCTGGAATTTTCGCCCCATTTGAGCATACTGCCGTCATTGAGATAACCAAAAGACAGGCGGTAACCAAGGTTTTCATTGCGGGCAGCCAGGCTCAGGTCGTGCTGGTTGGAAACGGCCCGGCCCTTACCCCACAAAAGATCGATCGGATTGGTATCGAAGAAAGTATAATCTTTCACGTCCGTGAAACCGATGGTCTCACCGCCCGCAATGTATTCCGGGGTATTTTTATCGATGTACCCGCTGGCCGGCCGATTGATCCACGCCCTCGCGTATTTTGTCCATATCCAGTTTTCGTCCGGTACCCCGCCGGTGGAGGCGTTGGAGATCGCTTCGAGCAGGTATTTGCCATATTGGTCGCCATTCAGGAACGACGGGCGCAGCCCCATTCTTTTCTGTGACACCGAGCCGTTATACTGAATCGTCGCTTTTCCCGACTTCGCTCTTTTGGTAGTAACCAACACCACACCTCCCGCGGCACGTGCACCGTAAATCGCAGCCGAGGCATCTTTCAAAAAGGAAATATTATCAATGTCTTGCGGGTTAATGGAGTTCAATGCGCTGGAATTGACCAGCGGAATGCCGTCGACAATGATCAGCGGCTCCGAACCATTGGAAGAAGCCGCTCCCCTGATCTGGAAATTCCACCCCTCCTGCCCCGGCGCGGCCGAGCTGCGGGTAACGATCACGCCCGGTACCTGCCCCTGCAATGCCGCCAACGGGTTCGATACTACGCCGCGATCCTGAAAAACCTTGGAGTCAATAGATGCCACTGCACCGGTAAGGGTAGCCTTTTTCTGCTCCCCATACCCTACTACCACCACTTCTTCCAATGCTTTATTATCGATCAAAAGCGTAACGTCAATTTTCGACCTGCCGTCTACCTGGATTTGCTGGGAACTGAACCCGACAAATGAGAATACCAAAACCGCATTGTCCATGGGCACAACCAGTGAATACCGGCCTTCGGCGTCTGTAACGGTTCCGGTCGTGGTGCCCTTAATGGTAATGTTGACCCCAGGTAATTTCTCGCCGTTATCGGCCTGCACATGTCCGGATACCGTGCGCTCCGCCACCGCGGCCATATACCCGGCCGACTGGGAAGCATCCATTTCCTGCGAACCCGTTTTTACCGGCACCGGATCGGGCTCCTTGCTCAAAATAATGAAGCCATCAGAAACGGAATACCCTATACGCAGAGGCGTAAGCAACCTTTCGAGTACTTCTTCCAGTCGCTCGTTTTTGACAGAGATACTCACCTTACGGTTACTCACCACACCCACTACATACGAAAAACGGACCTTGGTAGACTTCGATATCTGGTTCAGTACGGTTTTAAGCTCTGTATTTTCTGCCTCGATACTCACCTTCCGGTTGAGCATTTCCTGGGCCAGGCCGGTCCTCGCGTAGGTAATCCCCCCCAGCAGCAGTATCAACACAAACGGGATGCTGATTTTCATAATTAAATGGGCACAGTGATGCCTCCAAATTCTTTTTTTCATAATTTGACACGGGTTTTTGAAACTAATGGATAAAACCCTCCCCTGACTCTTTCTTAGAGAGCTTCGTTGCAACGCGAGAAAATGGGGAGTTAAAACATAGTCGGTGATGCTGGACACATCGCCGGCTTTTTTTTAAGTAGTCTTTCTATTCATACTCAATTGATTTGGTTGGACAAGAACTTAGTTGCAGCCTGCACCTGAAATCACCACATCGTTTCCCGACACGGTATATTTGGCCTGAATGGTACGGCAGATAATGTCAAGTTTGGTAAAGAAGGGCTCTTCCCTGAACGGAATGGTCATACTGCAACCGCTGAAAGTCTCGGCATCGTAGACGATTTTGATACCATAGGCTTTTTCGAGCGAGTCGAAAATTTTGGAAACCGGCGTTTCAACGTAATCGAAACTGAGCGTTTCTTCCTGCCCTTCCAGCACAGCGGGGGCTTCTACCAGCTTTCTTGCAATCAGATTCTGATCACCCGAAAACACCGCCTTCTGATTGGGCGTCAGCAAAAGATCGTCCTTCCGGCCGCTTTCGGACTCCTCCATCCGGTATACGGCCACCTTGCCTGTTTTGACTGCCACGGAAACATCGGCGCCCCGCGAGGATATTGTGAAACTCGTACCCACCACCCGCGTTACGAGCCCGCCCGTATAAACCAGGAACGGGTGTTTTTGATCTTTCGCTACATTGAAGAAACCATCTCCTTTTAAATAAACATTCCGGGTGGGGTCCGTCGTCAAATGCTTTGAATAGCTGATCCGACTGCCTTTGGAGAGGGTGATCGTGCTGCCGTCGGGGAGCGCAACCTGGTAATCGGCGCTGCGGTCGTTGGAGATTTCAACCAGCTCCGATTCTGCATTTGCGGTCAGTTCCTCATAGGTGTAGTCCTTTACACCATTACTTTTCCGCAGCACGAGCCATCCTACACCGACTGTCAGCACCAACGCGGCTGCGATTTTATACCACGCACCCCATGCATTGTAAAAAGGAGCTCTTGTGCTGCTATGTTCGTCGATGCTCGTCATGATCCGCTGGATGCCATCGGAGAGTTTCTGGTCGGACAGCTGCGAGGGCAGGTGTTTCCATTCGAGGATCAGCATCCTGGCTTGTTCCAGCTCGGCTCCGATGCGGGGATCGGCATTCAGCAGGGCCTCCCATTGCGTCCCCTGGATGGGTTCGCCCGAATGTACCCATGCTACGAACTTGTCGTCGGCGAGAAAAGAATCAATATGATAATGATTGGGGTTATCCATATCCTGGGCACAATTAGTATTGACTTGTACTAATAGGGTATGATTTGTGTTATTATCTCATCAAAAAATATGAACTATTTTATGATTTAACCCAAATAAGAAAATAACTAACTTATATTCAGAATCTTACAAATCAATAACAGGAGCAGCAAAACGTTAAAACAGGTGTTCCAATAGCTGCGGAAAAGTTTGAGCGAGATGGATAGCAGGTTGTATACCGAAGGCTCCGAAATATTCAGTATCTCCGCAATCTGCGCATTGGACAGGTTCTCAAAAAACCGCAGGTGCAGGATTTCCTGCTGGCGCTTCGTGAGCTTTTGCATGACAAAATCTATCCTGGAAAGCCGCTGATCGGTAGCTTCGCTGCGGATTATCCGGGTCTCGGCGTGCTCCGTCTCTTCAAACGGGCTCTCGTCGTCCTCGTCGGGAAGCTCCTGCGTCAGCGACAGCCTTTTCTTTGCCCGCCATATCTGATTTCGCAGGGCACTGAACAGGTAAAGTTTCAGATTGGCGGTCGGTGTCAGGAACGCCCGGCGGTCCCACAGGCTAAGAAACAGGTCGTGAATGTCGTCACTCAGCTGGTCGTGGTCCTTTTGAAACCGGAAACCATAATCGAACATCGGACGGTAAAAAATACGCAAGATCTCTTCAAAGGCATCCTTGCTGCCATTTTGAAAAGCTTTCCACAATTCCTTCTCTTGCTCGGACATCCTGTTAAATACCTTTAAAATTAGCTTCGCTCCAATCTAAGAAAGGTCACCAGCCGCGGCGTGTTGCCCCATACCCTTCCCGAAGGCAGAGCCTGATCTGTGTCACCGTTTTATAGCTGGTTTTAGGAATAATTCTGTAAATATCAGAATTATATTAATAATAAATGTAACTCCTACAATTATTATATGGCTAAAAAAGCTGATTGGCCCCGCTATTTGCCAGGATAATGCGAATAATGTCCTCCCCTAAATCAGCGGCTTTGGCCTGACCGAAATTTTTGATTTGGGATAATTGGGTTAATGTACCCGGCATTTTCTGCGCGACCTGTGTGAGGACAGCATCCGACACGAGCGTATAGGGCTGCACGTTTCGTTGCCCGGCCGCATTTGCCCGCCATTCGAGCAATTTATCGAAAAGCGCCTCATCGACTGCCGGCTGCTTTTTACGGTTTGCTGCCGGTTTCGTTTCTGTCTTCTCCGACCGGTATTCACTGACGGCTTTTGCGGCAGCCAAAACGAGTTCATCCAAACTGGCAGCCTCAGACAGCCTCAGAAAAACACCCGCTTTCAGGCCGACGCAATGCCTTAACCGTGCCGCGTACAACGGGAAGTCCGGGTCCGATGCCCGCTGATCGCATTGGGAAAGCAGCTCGCCCGTCTCGCGCACCACTTCATTGAGCTTGGTAAAGAAATAGCCAATTGCCTTTGTCAGCCGGTCGGGTAATGCTCTCCGGTTTGGGGCGTCAGACGATTCCAGAAGCACCAGCAGTTCCTGCCTGCGAAAACTGGCTGAGACTTTGATCAAGTCAGTGTTGATCAGCTTTGCTACCGCGTCCGTTTTCTGTTGGACCATCCTATTCAGCACATCATTTTCCCGGATAAACCCCGGTACCGGCTCCCAGCATTCTGCCAGGATTGTGAAATCAAACAGATCCAGCACCGCTTCCCTCAGGCTGTCGTGCTTCACCGCGGCCAGGCCCGAGCTGTCGCAGGCATTAATCGAGGCGGTTTGCATAAAGTTTTTCACGGCGGGGGCTACCATCACGCTGGCCGCATTCACGGGTTGAAGCAGCACGAGGCCATCCAGCGAGCGGCACCGGCTCAGCGCAACATACACCTGCCCGGGCGCAAACGCCGTGCGCACATCCACCACCAGTTTGTCGAAGGTCAGCCCCTGACTTTTATGAATGGTTACCGCCCACGACAACCGCAGCGGCAGCTGGGAGAATGTGCCCGCACTCGATTCACTGATTTTCCCCTCGGTCTCAGACAATGCATATTTCACATTCTGCCAGATTTCGGGTGCTACGATAAAGTCGGAGCCATCGTCCAAAAAGTTGACATGCACGCGCCCGTTCTCGATCCGCGCGACCCGCACCGCGCGCCCGTTGTAGTATTGCTTCTTTCCCGAGCTGTCGTTTTTAATAAACATCACGTGAGCCCCCTCTTTCAGAATGAGTTCTTTATCCGCCGGATATCCTTCCGAAGGAAAGTCGGCGGAGATCGTCGCGCTGAAAAGATGTTCGGGAGCCGGCAATGCGTCAAGCCGCTGCTGGTTGATCTCCCTGACTTTGTTGTTATGGGTAGAAAGCGTTACGTATTCGGAAAGCTCATTGTCCGGCCGGGAAATGTACCGGGCATTCAGCGCGGCAAGCGTGCTTTCCGTCACCTTACCATCTCTGACGCTGTTGAGAATATCAATAAATACCGGATCGCTCTGACGGTAAACGCGCGATAGCTCAAAAGTGAGAAAACCCGAGCGGCCCCAAACCAGGCTATCGAAGAAATACGGGCTTTTATAAAAGGCGCTC
>CAMLNK010000311.1 GCA_946481035.1 uncultured Dyadobacter sp.
ACAGTACAATCGCCGTCCCCGCCCCGCCGGAAACCGCATTCGCCAGTTCATCGGCATGGCAAATGGTAACCTGCTTCACGCCCGAATGCAGTGCCGCAAATGCATTGTCGAGCTTGGGGATCATACCTTTATTGATAGCACCGGTGGCTTTGTACTCTTCATAAGTAGCCGGAACGAGTTTGCTGATCACCGCATCGTCGTCGTCGGGATCGGAAAGCACGCCCTTTTTCTCGAAACAGTATATAAGGTTTACTTCAAATGCTTCCGACATCACCACGGCCGTTGCGGAGGCCATCGTGTCGGCGTTGGTATTGAGGAGCAGGCCTTCGGCGCTGTATGTCAATGGCGCGATGACGGGTGTAAGGCTGCTCGACAGGATCGCATTGATCTGATGTCCGTTTACTGCTTCAATGTCACCGACAAACCCGTAATCGATCGTTTTGACCGGGCGTTTGACGGAACGTATGATACCGCCGTCGGCGCCGGTGAGGCCAATGGCGTTGCAGTTGGCGGCTTGTAGTTGCGCTACGAGATTTTTGTTGACCAATCCTCCGTAGACCATCGTTACCACATCCAGCATCGGCTGGTCGGTAATGCGGCGGCCATCGACCATCTGCGTTTCGATCTGCAATTTCGCGGCGACCTGCGTCGCTACCTTTCCGCCGCCGTGGACGAGGATTTTGGGTGCATCGAGTTGCGCGAAGGCTTTCAGGAAACGGGCGCATGCTTCGGGATTGTCGATCACATTACCGCCGATCTTGACTACGTATAAGGTCTGGGACATGTTAATAACTGTTAACTTATCTGGATTTGAGCCGACAAAGGTAGCAGAAACGCGAATCGGGGAAAAGGGAATTTCAATTGATGAATTTTTTTGTGAAAATTACGTTGGTTAAGAAAGCTCTATCAAAATTGTAGATTGATCGCCGGGTTGTCCGCCGACACTATCCCGACCAAGCCATTACCCCAAAACATCGACATGAAACGCGGTATTATCCTTATTCTCAGCCTTTGTCTACTGATAACCGGCTTCGCGCAGGCACAAGTACAGAAAGCCAAGGCGCATTGGACCTATTCTTTTTCCAAACCGGAAGTCAAAAAAGGCGAGACTGTGGATCTGGTTTTTACCGCGACCATCGACAAGGACTGGTACATGTATTCCTCCGACTTCGATCCGGATCTCGGTCCGATGCTGACCACCTTTACCTTTGAGAAGAACAATACGTTCGAAGTCGTCGGCAAACTGAAACCCCAGAATCCGAAGACCAAATTCGAAGAGGTATGGCAGGGCAATGTGCGCTATTTTGAAGGAAAGGGCGTTTTTAAACAAACCGTAAAAATCCTGGCCGACAATCCGGTCATTAAAGGCGCTTCCGAATACCAAACTTGCAGCCACGTGAGCGGGCTCTGCATCCCGGGAGGGGAGGATTTTGAGTTCAAAGGCTTAAAAGTGGCTTCCGCAGCAAGCTCCACAAGCGAACAACCCACCGTGGGTGCCACGACGCCGGCTGATAAGCCAGGTGTAGCACCAACCGCGCCTGCAACCGCAAACGACACCGCCATAGCCGTTTCGGCATCCGATATTCCCGCGACTACCGACACTTCAGCAGCAACCGCAGCTTCGATTGAAACAACACAAAAATCTGCAACAGCCGAGGCACCTGCCGGCGGCAGCTCATTACTGGGTTTCGCACTAGCCGCATTCCTTTCCGGTTTGGTTGCATTGCTCACCCCGTGCGTTTTCCCGATCATCCCGATGACCGTGAGCTTTTTCACCAATCAGGAAAAGGGCAAATTCAAGGCGTTTCTATATGGTATTTCAATTATTCTGATCTATACATTAATAGGTACCGTCGTGTCGCGGCTGAATGGGCCGGCATTTGCCAACTTCCTCAGCACGCACTGGCTGCCTAACCTGCTGTTTTTCGCGATCTTCATTACGTTCGGTTTATCGTTCCTCGGCCTTTTCGAGATCGTGCTGCCGAGTGGTTTTGTGAATAAAATGGACCAGAAGGCGGATCAGGGTGGTTATGCGGGCGTGTTTTTCATGGCATTCACATTGGTACTCGTATCATTCTCCTGCACCGGGCCGATCGTCGGCAGCTTGCTGGTAGCTTCGGCAGGCGGTGAAGTGGTAAAACCAATTATAGGTATGGCGGCATTCTCGGCTGCATTTGCGATTCCGTTCACCTCATTTGCATTGTTTCCGCAATGGCTGAAATCGCTGCCCAAATCCGGCGGCTGGCTGAATACCGTGAAAGTGGTGCTGGGTTTCCTTGAACTGGCATTGGCTCTGAAATTTTTCAGCATCGCCGACCAGGTTTACCACTGGCATTTGCTCGACCGCGAAGTTTACCTGGCATTCTGGATCGTCATTTTTGCATTGCTAGGTTTCTACTTGCTCGGCAAAATCCGCACGCCGCATGATTCGCCTATTGAAAAAGTAAGTGTTCCGCGCCTACTGCTGTCGATCGTTACTTTCACATTCGTTGTGTACATGATCCCGGGTATGTGGGGCGCGCCGCTCAAAGCATTGGCAGGTTATTTGCCTCCGCAATCGACATTGGATTTCGACCTGAATAAAAGAAGTGCTGCCGCTGCAACGCCATCGGCCCTTTCCGGCGAAGCCCGCAAATACGCAGATCTCTTCCATTTACCCCACGAACTCGAAGGCTTCTATGATTACCAGGAAGCACTGGCCTACGCCAAGAAGGTTAACAAACCCGTTTTCATTGATTTCACCGGCCACGGCTGCGTCAACTGCCGCGAAATGGAAGCCCGCGTGTGGGTCGATCCCGCGGTATTGCAGCGTTTGAACAATGACTACGTGATCGTGGCATTGTACGTCGATGACAAAACCGAGCTTCCCGAAGCGCAATGGTATACTTCCAAATACGACAACAAGGTGAAGAAAACCATCGGCGCCCAGAATGCCGACCTTCAAATTGTGAAATACGACAACAATGCGCAGCCGCATTACTGCCTCGTAGATCATGAAGGCAACCTGCTCGTAGCGCCCAAAAACTACGATCTCGACCCGGCGAAGTTCGCGGCGTTTTTGGACAGCGGAAAGGCGGCGTTTACTAAAAAATAGCTCAAAACTGCTATATTGTCGTCGTAACTCAATGATTCCATGGAGCAGATCATTCAAAAAGCGGCCCAATTTTTCCAGGACAAACCTGTTAAGCGCGCCTACCTTTTCGGCTCCGCAGTCCGCGGCGAACGGAATGGCGAAAGCGATGTCGACATTCTCGTCGACCTGGACTATGAAAACGGCGCCGACTTCTTTGCATTTATCGACATGCAGGAGCAACTGACCGAACTGCTCGCCGTCAAAGTTGACCTTGTCAGCTCCAACGGCCTTTCTTCACACATCAAACCTCAGATCGATCAGGAGAAACAATTGATCTATGAAAAAATCTGATGGCGACCGCGCCCGTTTGCTGCACATTCAGGAAGCCATTCAGCATATTCATTCCTTCGCCTCAGGAAAGGTCAAAAACGACATTTACAACGATCTCATGTTCCGTTTCGCTATCGGGCGGCAACTTGAAATTATTGGGGAAGCGGCCAATCATCTTTCAAATGACTTGAAAATTACCCGCCCCGAAATCGAATGGCGCAAAATTGTCGCATTCAGAAATTTTGTGGCCCATGAGTATTTCGGCATCGATCTTGAACTTGTTTGGGATATTGTGGTAAACAAAATACCCCCATTAGAAAACACCGTTTCGCAATTGCTTTCAGAACAATAGCCATTGGTGCAACGAAAATGGGTTCTTCGTTGCTCTATGTAAGCCGTTATCCCCTATCATTGCAGGGATTTTCTAAGCCCAAGACTTAAGTCTTGGGCTATTCACAAAACCGACCGAAACTATGCTCAAACGCTGGCTTACCGCGCTGACGCTGCTTACTACCTCAACGATTTTTGCCCAATCTATCCGGCCGCCGGCGACGCCGCTCGTGACCATTGATCCTTACACGAGCGTATGGTCATTCGGCGACCAGCTGGCAGGCTCCATTACCAAACATTGGACCGGCAAGCCGCACCCCATGGACGGGCTCATCCGCGTCGACGGCAAGGCCTACCGCTTCATGGGCGCCGCCGCGGCCGACATGAAAACCATCCTGCCAACGGCCAAGCAGGAACCTTACACCGCTAAATTCACCACCTCCAAACCCGATCCGAAATGGTGGTTTAAAGACGGCTACAATATCAGCACCTGGAAACAGGGTCCTGCGCCATTCGGCACGCATGAGCGCAACGATGCCATGCTCAAAGGCGGCACGGAATTTCCGCAGGAGCTTTGGTACCGCCGCGATTTCAACCTCACGAATGTCGATTTCGAAAAACCTGTATTGAATATCTTCCATGACGACGATGTGCAGGTGTTCATCAACGGCGTACCTGCCTATGACTGCGCACCTTGCTTTACGGGCGATTACGAATTCAAACCGATCAGCCCCGCGGCTATAAAGGCTTTGAAAAAGGGCAAAAACACATTGGCGGCTTATGTGAAAAATGGTGCCGGGCCGGGCTATATCGACATTGGTCTGGCCGATGAAATCGCTCCGAAAGGTGCCGATGCCGTAGCCCTTGCAAAACAAACGGGTTTTGAATTGAAGGCGACGCAATCGGCTTATCACTTCGAGGCCGGGCCGGTGCAGCTCACCGTGCGGTTTATCGCGCCTTTGATCATGAGAGACCTGATTTTGCTGTCCCGGCCAGTGAATTATGTAGTATACGAAGTCAAATCCGCCGACGGCAAGCAGCATGACGTGAGCATTCTCAACTCGGTATCCGGACTTTGGGCGACTAACGACGCCAGTCAATCGGTAATTGGTAAGGAAGCCAATCAGGATGGTTTGACTACATTATCCCTTGGTAATGCTGTCCAAAACCCGCTGGCTCGGAAAGGCGACGACGTGCGTATCGACTGGGGCCAAGCTTACCTTGCTGCTCCGCAAAGCATTGTAAAAGGTTCTGCCATCGGCCTTTCAACGGATATTGTCAAAGAATTTACTTCCAAAGGCTCACTCAGTGTCGATCAGGCTGGTGCGGCTCCTGCGGATACCAAATCAATGGGTTTGATATTGAATGCTGGAAAAGTGGGTGCCGAAGGCAAATCGCTGCACGCATTACTCGGTTACGACGATGACTATTCGGTGCAATATTTTGGCCAGAACCTGCGTCCGTGGTGGAACAAGGATGGCAATAAGACCATTGCCGGTGAACTGAAAAGCGCCGAAGCCGATTTTACCAAAATCATCCAAACCTGCGACGATACCGATAAAGCTATTTACGACGACGCCTTCAACGCCGGCGGCAAGCAATATGCCGAGCTTTGCGTGCTCGCCTACCGTCAGGCCATTTCGGCACACAAGCTCGTGGCCGACCCAACCGGCACTCCGCTGTTTTTCTCCAAAGAAAATTTCAGCAACGGCTCCATTGGAACGGTCGATATCACTTATCCTTCGGCTCCATTGTTCCTGCTCTATAACCCGACATTGCTCAAAGGCATGATGGAACCCATTTTCTATTATTCCGAAAGCGGCAAATGGACCAAACCTTTCGCCGCGCACGACGTTGGCACCTACCCGCTCGCGAACGGACAAACCTACGGCGAGGACATGCCCGTGGAGGAATCCGGCAACATGCTCATTCTCACCTACGCCATTACCAAAGCCGAGGGCAACACCGATTACGCCAAAAAGCATTGGAAAACCCTCAGCATTTGGGCCAACT
>CAMLNK010000312.1 GCA_946481035.1 uncultured Dyadobacter sp.
ACACAACCTACCTATGAAACTCTGCTTTGCAACAAACAACCAGAACAAACTAAGAGAAATACAAGCCTTGCTAGGCGACAGGTTCGAACTCGTGACGTTGGCAGACATCGGCTGTTTCGAAGAAATCCCGGAACCTTATGAAACGATCCAGGAGAACGCAAAAGCGAAATCCAGCTACGTACGCGAGAAATACGGCATTGATTGCTTTGCAGACGACAGCGGCCTTGTAGTTCCGTCGCTGAATGGGGAACCCGGGGTGCATTCGGCCTATTATGCAGGCCCGCAACGCAGCCATGACGACAACATCGCTCTGTTATTAAAAAACCTTTCAGGCGAAAAGGACCGCAGCGCTTATTTCCTGACCGTCATTTCACTAAGCCTTGGAAATGAATATTATGCATTCGAAGGCCGCGCTCATGGAACGATTATCGATGAGAAACGCGGAACCGGCGGCTTTGGTTACGACCCGGTATTTATGCCGGAGGGACAAGACCGGACTTTTGGAGAAATGACCCTGGCCGAGAAATCCCGGATAAGCCACCGCTCCATCGCATTTGCCGCCCTGGTCGATTTCCTCGATCACCATTGATTCTTTTAATTCACATCAAATCGTACGGACATGTCGGACTTTAACTCGGATGATTATCGCTACGACGGTAGCAAGAAATTTGACATTAGTAAGGCCAAAACGCGGTTCAAGGATATTTATACCGACAAAGCCGAGTACGAGGCCATGCAGGAGGAGTCGGCGAAGGAGCTGGATGAATTGCAGAGCATGATGTACGCTCACAACCGCTACGGACTGCTGGTGATTTTCCAGGCCATGGATGCGGCGGGGAAAGATGGTACCATCAAGCATGTGCTTTCAGGCGTAAATCCCGTGGGGGTTAAAATCCATTCCTTCAAAAGGCCTACCGAAACCGAACTGGGCCACGATTTTCTTTGGCGCACAAACCTGGTCCTGCCTCAGCGCGGCACGATCACGATTTTTAACCGCAGCTATTACGAAGAAGTACTGGTAGTGAAGGTGCAGCCCGAAATCCTGACGCAGTCGCAGCGCCTGCCTGTGGAGCTGACCGAGGATATGGACAAACTCTGGAAGCATCGCTACACTGATATCCGGAACTTAGAAAAATACCTTTACCGCAATGGTATCCGCGTTATCAAGTTTTTCCTCAATGTTTCGAAAGAAGAGCAGGCCGAGCGACTGATCGAACGTATTGAAGATCCTTCCAAAAATTGGAAATTTGAGGAGCAGGACGTGAAGGTGCGTGACAAATGGGCCGAATATATGCAGGCTTATGAAGATTGCATCAATGAAACCGCCTCCAAAAAAGCACCGTGGTACGTAATTCCGGCCGACGACAAGAAGAATCTCCGCCTCACCGTTGCCAAAATCGTGGCCGAGGAGTTGAAAAAGATGAAAATGACCTACCCTGAATCCGGCCCGAAACGGACCGAAGAACTGCGCCATTTCATCGATATTATCAACGAACAAACAAAACAGCCATAAAAAAGAAAGGCCGCTGATCGTTGATCAGCGGCCTTATAGCTATGCATGGTGTGAAGTTATATCTTACTTTTTGATGGTGAAATTACCGCCACCAATTTTATATCCTTCCGCATACAGCTCCACATTATACTTTCCTGGGCGGAACTTGTTGGCGTTATCGTACAACATTTCCACTTTCTGGTTGTTGTTCTGATAAGCGATAGACTCGCGGGTTGTAAATTTAGATGGTGCGCCATCGATTTCAAACTCGCCTGAGCCGGTAGCATCGTCAGCTACAACCGCTCCGTCCGGATCCAGTACCCGCACATAAATGTCTTTGGGCTCCTGTGCAGTCAACTCGTTTTCAGGAAGGTTGAAAACCAGTTTCAGTTTGTCAACACGGCTCGCTTTGTATTCTTCGCGTTCTTTGGTTTTGCCTCTTGAATTAACAGTCAGGACTTTCAGGTTCTGAGCTTTCAAAGCGGCAGCTTTGCTTACTTTCGCGCTCAGCTCTTTGTTTTGAGCTGTAAAAGTGGTCACAGAGTCGGTCAGTTCAGCCTGGCGCTGTACCAGTCTTTCACGTTCGCTGGTAAGTGTTCCCACGTGTGTGTGCAGGGAATCGTTGCTTGCTACCAGTTGTTCGTTTTCAGCTTTCAGCTGCGCGATCATCTCGTCTTTTTCGGTCAGGAATTTTTCGTATTCCTTGATTTTGCCGAGATACTTGTTGGTTTCTACTCTTCTGCTGCGGCTGAATGCTACTTTGTCAGCTTCGAGTTTCTCCTTCATTTTGGTCAGCTCAGTTACATCACCGCCCAATTTTTCAACTTCCGCAATTTTGGCATCCAATACGGTTGAAATAGAATCCAGTTTAGTTTTGGTTACAGCCAACTCTCTTGCCTTTTCGACTACCATTGACTCTTGTTGTGTCAACTCTTGTTTCTGAGTTGTAAACAAATAGCCGAACATGGCTGTTGCAAGCCCAAGGACAACTACCATTGCCCAGGCTATGCTTTGCTTATTTTTCTGTTCTTGTTGCATTGATATTAAGTTTACTTGTGTGATTTAGTTTCTCATGCGACAGGTTAAAAATTAAATCCGGGTCTACATGCTGTTCTGCGTTCACATCAAACAATTCTGTGCCGCTCAATGCCGACGGCTGCACTGCTGCCCTGCTGAAATGCAAAAAAGAGCCTCATAATCATGAATTTGGCTCTTTTTTGGTAATATTTTTAGATTCTGAAAATTCCTACAAACCGCTGGTTATCTCAAACTTGCAATTGGAAAGTTGGGTAATGTTACCACAAAATATGGAGTGAGAGTACATAGAAAATAGTGCAATTACCCTGTTAAAGTCCTATTTCCCCGTGAATGCGAAATACCTTTTTTTCGACGAAGATCAACTTCTGGTAACCGTCCACTTCATAGGTGTTTACTTCCAGAAGATTATCACGCTTCGCCGCATTCAGAACTAGTTTCTTTTCAGAATTATAGACCTTATTCGACGCCCGGATCAGTGCCTCGACGTGCAGCGGCTGTTTTAAAACCGAATCCGTATCAATTTTCAGATAGGCTACCGGCAAGTCATTACCCGGTTTAAGGCGGTATTCATAATGCAGCGGGCCATTTTGGACTACCTCGTAACTCTGCCGATAGGAAGGTTTGTTAATATCCGCTTGTACAAACAGTTCGAGCTCCTTCTTCCAATCTACCTCGCGCGTTTTCGAAGCCTCGCGCTTGCTCCCCAGAACCGCCGTTTTATTCACCTCCGGTTTCTTTTCATTTAAATACTCGATCTGGTTTTCGATGAAACCTTTCAAATCGTAATAACCTTTGGGAGCATCGTCGCCGGTTTCTTCCTGGCGACAGGAAACCAATGAAAAGAATAGAAAGGCTGCGACAATGGTGCGGAAGCGGTAATGCATGGATTTCAATATGGCTAAAAAAACAGAGAGCCCGTCGGACTCTCTGCTGGTTAACATCAATCGATGTCTGAAAGTTTTAGAGAATGCTTGTGCCTGTCATTTCTGCCGGCTGAGCGATCCCCATCAATGCCAGAATGGTAGGCGCCACGTCGGCCAGCTTTCCATTATTGATTGGCTTTTGGTATTCATTATCCACCAGAATGCATGGCACGAGGTTCAATGAATGCGCGGTGTTCGGAGAGCCGTCGTCGTTCGACATGTAATCCGAGTTACCATGATCTGCGATGATGATCGATGAATAGCCGTGCTCCAAACCGGTCGTTACCACGGCCTGCACGCATTGATCCACCGTTTCGCAAGCCTTTACAGCCGCTTCAAAAACGCCGGTATGGCCTACCATATCAGGGTTAGCGAAGTTGAGGCACACGAAATCCACCTCTTCCTTCACCAACTCAGGCACGATCGCGTCACGAATGTCGAATGCCGACATTTCGGGCTGCAAATCGTAGGTAGCTACTTTCGGCGAGGGGCATAGCAGACGGCTTTCACCTTCGAAAGGCTTCTCACGGCCTCCGGAGAAGAAGAACGTCACGTGCGGGTATTTCTCGGTTTCGGCAATGCGGATCTGCTTTTTGCCGGCACCTTCGAGCACTTCGCCTAACGTATTGTTCAGATTGTCTTTGTCAAAAATTACATCCACACCCTTGAAAGTATCATCATAGTTGGTCATGGTGATGTATTTCAAATTGAGCTTGTGCATATTCTGCTCGTGGAAGTCTTGCTGGGTCAATACTTCGGTAATTTCACGGCCGCGGTCGGTGCGGAAGTTGAAGCAGAGTACCACGTCGCCGTCCTGGATCAATGCAAGCGGGGAACCATCAGCATTGGTAGCGATAATCGGCGTGATGAATTCGTCGGTAACGCCTTCTTCGTAAGAAGCCTGTACGGCTTTCAAAACGTCGGCCGCGGGAACATGCTTGCCTTCGCCGTGTACCATGGCGTCATAAGCCAATTTCACACGTTCCCAGCGTTTATCACGGTCCATTGCGTAATAGCGGCCGGTAATGCTGGCAATGCGTCCGGTACTTTGCGCCATCGACTCGCTCAGTTCGGTCAGGAAGCCCAATCCGCTCTTTGGATCGGTATCGCGGCCGTCGGTGAATGCGTGAACGAATACGTCATTCAAACCACGATCCGCAGCGATTTTGCAAAGGCCTTTCAAATGGTCGATATGCGAGTGCACGCCGCCATCCGAAACGAGTCCGATGAAATGGATTCTCTTACCTTCCGCCTTCGCGTAGTCGAGCGCCTGCGTGAGCGCGGGCTCCTGTGCGAGCGTGCCCTCGGATACGGCGAGGTTGATTTTTACCAGATCCTGATAAACGACACGACCTGCGCCGAGGTTGGTATGGCCCACTTCGGAATTACCCATTTGTCCGTCGGGCAAGCCCACGGCCAGGCCACTCGCTTCGAGTTTGCTATGCGGGTATTTTTGAAGAATGGAATCGTAGAATGGGGTGTTGGCTGCCAGAATGGCGGAACGGTTTTCCTCGCCGGATTTGGCGATCCCCCAGCCGTCCATGATAATGAGGATGACTTTCTTGCTCAATGTATTCTGAAATTAAGATGATATTGTTGGGAGTAACAGTTTACTCTTCCTTTTTGCTTTCGACAGGCTGATTGTTTTCGTCCACAATCACATATACTTCTTCGTTGGGCTTACGCATCATAAACTTCTCACGCGCCCATTTTTCAAGCATTCTGGGATTTCCGAAAACCTCATTCCGCTCCTTTTTGACGTCCCTGATCTTTTCCTGAAGAATTGCTTTCTCCTTTTCCAGGTCCTTCATCTTCATCCGGTTCGACATCACGATCCGGATATTGTTGTTGTCGAGGAACAATATCCATATCAGCCATACGACGAACGTGGCGATATAGAAGTTCTTTAATGTGTGCAGAGACCAGAATGAGTGGTTTTTCATATTGAAATACCCTTAAACAAGAACCGGAGCGCTGGGCTCCGGCTCTTATATGGTTTGAATTAGAATTTCAATCCTGGGAAGTATGCGCTTTCGCCCAGTTCTTCTTCGATGCGGAGAAGCTGGTTGTATTTCGCCATACGGTCAGAACGTGAAGCCGAACCGGTTTTGATCTGGCCTGTGTTCAATGCTACCGCAAGGTCAGCGATTGTCGCATCTTCTGTTTCACCTGAACGGTGCGACATAATGCTCTTGTAGCTGTTGCGTTTTGCAAGGTTTACAGTATCGATGGTTTCAGTCAAAGAACCGATCTGGTTTACTTTCACCAATACCGCGTTAGCGATTTGCGA
>CAMLNK010000313.1 GCA_946481035.1 uncultured Dyadobacter sp.
CAGTGGCCATGGGCGCCATGGCGGGTTTGCCTTCCTGGGCATCCGGTTGGAACAAGAGTGCGGTGGCGAAGAGCGGGTTGCTTTCGGCAGACCAATCCAAAAACCTTACAATGATCGTCGAAACCATCATCCCCAAAACCGATACACCGGGCGCGGGAGAGCTGGGAGTAGGGGATTTTGTGCAGAAAATGGTGAAGGATTGCTACGATTCCAAAGCCCAGGCAAGCCTGGCAAGCGGCGTTTCGAATATTGACGAACAGAGCGTTCAGCGTTTCGGGAAGTCGTTCACGGACGCGAGCAAGGAGCAGCGTCTGCAAATTCTCTCTGACATCGAAAAAGGTAGCGACGCGTCGCAGAAAGGCTTTTTCAGTATGGTCAAAAACCTTACGATCCAGGGCTACATGACGTCCGAATACGTGATGACCAACATTACCCATTACGAAATGATCCCCGCCCGCTACCATGGGTGTGTACCTGTTAAAAAGGGATAAAAGGGAGAAGAGGAGGAAGGGGACGAAGGAGGAAAGGGATTTAAGTCATTGAGTCATTAGGTCATTGATTGTTCTGTTCTTTTCCTCCCTTTCCTCCATCCTCCCTTTCCTCCCCTTTCTCCCAATTTTTTCAAACCGAACTATGGCAAATTTTAATATTGATAGTAAAAAGGACCGCACTTACGACGCCATTGTGATTGGCTCGGGGATCAGCGGTGGCTGGTCGGCGAAGGAGCTGACCGAAAAAGGATTGAAAACCCTCGTGCTCGAACGCGGGCGCGATGTGCAGCATATCAAGGATTATCCTACGACGAATATGATGCCGTGGGAGTTTGAACACCGCGAGCGGCTTACCAAAGAAATAGCAGACGCCAACCCTATTGCGGCGCGCTGCTACAACTTCAAGGAATCGTCGATGCACTTTTTTGCGAAGGATAACGAGCATCCCTACATCCAGGAGAAGCCTTTCGACTGGCTGAGGGGCTACCAGGTGGGGGGCAAGTCGCTGCTTTGGGCGCGGCAGACGCAGCGTTGGAGCAAATACGATTTCGAAGGCCCGGCGCGCGATAAATTCGCCGTGGAATGGCCGATCGGGTACGACGACCTGGCGCCGTGGTACAGCCACGTGGAGAAATTCGCGGGCATTACCGGCAACAAGGACGGCATCGACGCATTGCCCGATGGCGAGTTTCTGCCGCCGCACGATCTGAACTGTGTGGAAAAGTATTTCAAAGAGCAGGTTTCCAAACAATATAAAGACCGCCACATTATCATCGGTCGTGCGGCGCATATTACCGATCCGCAGCAGATCCACCTCGACCAGGGGCGTGCCAAATGCCAGCACCGCGTGATGTGCGAGCGCGGGTGCCCGTTCGGAGGGTATTTCAGCAGCAATGCGTCTACCATTCCGTGGGCGATGAAAACGGGCAATATGACGCTCCGTCCGCATTCGGTGGTGCATTCGATCATTTACGACGACAAGAAGCAGAAAGCCTCGGGCGTGCGCGTGATCGACGCGAATACGAAGCAAATGATCGAGTTCTATGCCGACATTATCTTCCTGAATGCGGCCGCGCTGAACTCGAACCTCGTATTACTGAACTCGGTATCCAGCCGCTTCCCGAATGGGTTGGGCAACGATAACGGCCTGCTGGGCAAATACGTCGCATTCCACAACTACCGCGCAACGGTTTCCGGTGAATATGAAGGCTTCCTCGATTCGACCACCGACGGAAAGCGCCCGAACAGCGGCTATATCCCACGTTTCCGTAATGTTTACAAGCAGGAGACCGACTTCTTAAGAGGATATGCGGCCGGCTTTGGAGCCAACCGCAACACTTATAACGACCGTAACGGCCTGGGCGAATCGCTGAAAGCCGGTTTGCACGAAACCAAATACGGCAATTGGAGCGTCGGCTCGCACATGATGGGCGAGACGATCCCGAAAGAGAGCAACTACGTAGCCCTCGACAAGACCAGCAAGGACCCTTTCGGTATGCCGACGATGCGTATCAATGTCGGCTACGACGACAATGACGAGAAGATGATCAAGGATTACATGGAGCAGGTGAGCGAGATGTTTACCAAAGCGGGTTTTACCAACGTGAGAACGAACGACAACCACCGCAATCCGGGCAACGATATTCACGAAATGGGTGGTGTGCGCATGGGTAAGGACCCTAAGACGTCGCTGCTCAATAAATGGAACCAGCTGCACCATTGCAAGAACGTATTCGTGACCGACGGTGCCTGCATGACCTCGACTTCTACCCAGAATCCGTCGCTTACTTATATGGCCCTTTCGGCCCGCGCGGTAGACTATGCCGTGAAGCAGCGCCAAGCCAAGAATTTGTAACCATTTATTGCTTTTTGAGGGAAATGGCCGCTATCCTACGGGGTAGCGGCTTTTTTCGTGCCTGTCCATTTGTGTTTGAGATATAATTAAAAAAAGTTTTAATTTTTTTAAATCAAGGGTAAGGGATTTTAAATGCAAGAAAGTCTTTTAATTATTACATACGAACAGAAACTCAATGCACGATCCTTTGCTCAACCCGGAAACGAAGCGCCCTGGGCCATTTGTGTCTCCCGCACACGAAGGCAAGGCCCCCGTAAGTGAAATTGATTCTGCTACATTCCTCAGATCGGCTTTCGAGCAGAGCCCGGGGAAGGGACTGGAACTGCTGTTTAAAAGATATTACAACCCACTTTGCAGCCATGCGGTGCGTTTTGTGTATTCCAAACAGATCGCGGAGGACCTGGTGAGCGAGGTGTTCTTTCAGTTTTACCGCACGAAAGCCTACGAGAACATCACCACGTCGTACACCAGCTATCTGTTTCGTTCAGTGCGTAATGAATGCTATACGTATATGCGTAGAGAGTTCGGCAAGACGGACAGCCTGGAAATGAACGAAGAGCATTCGATTTCTACCTATCATCAGCAGCCCGATGCCGAAATCCATTACAACAACCTGTTCCTGAAAGTGAACGAGGTGATTGCCCGGCTGCCCATGCAATGCCAGAAGGTGTTCCTGCTAAGCCGCTTTGAGAACAAAAAATACCATGAAATAGCGGACGAGCTGCATATCTCGCCCAAAACGGTTGAAGTACACATTTCCAAGGCATTGAAACATCTCCGTTCCGCCCTTCACGGAGAATGGATGATCTCGATCTGCCTTGCCATTTTGAATATCCTCTAAAACCGGCCCGGAAAGCCCGCCGGAAGACCCGCTGCAACGGGTTCGTCAACGTTGTAAACCGAACAAAAATGGAAAAAACTATATCGAAATATACACTTTTCGAGTACCTGAGCGGGCGCGCTAATCCGCTCGAAAGGCAGCTTGTGGAGGAGTGGATCGTGCAGAAGCAAAACGCGGAGACATTTCACCGGTGGCTGCTGGAATATGAAACCCAGTCGCCCCAGTTCGTTCCCGACCAGGATGCCGCACTGGCGAACCTGCTCCGGCGGATGGATTCGGCGATGGAGGAAGTTCAGGGAGAATGGAGGAAGGAAGAAGGGGAGGATGAAGGCCGGGCCATTTCCTGGATCGGGCGCAGGAGCAGCCGGTTCTGGCTGGTGGCCGCTTCCGTAACGGCACTGGTGAGTTGCGGCTGGTGGTTTCGCGAGCCGATACAATACAAATCGTACCAGACAGCCTACGGCCAGACTACCGACGTATACCTCGAAGACGGAAGCCGCGTGGCATTGAATTCGAATTCCAAACTGAAAGTGCCGAGGCTGGGCTTCTGGGGCGATGTACGTGAAGTGAAGCTGGAAGGTGAAGCGGAGTTTTCGGTAAGCCATACCATTGATCACAAGCGGTTTGTGGTCAAAACTTCGAAGGAATTTCAGGTGGAAGTGCTTGGGACCACATTCTCGGTATTTGCCCGGCCGAGGGGCACGAAAGTGGCATTGAAATCCGGCAGCGTGCGCATCGATTATTCACAGAACAACCAGCGCAGGGAAGTAATGATGGAACCGGGCGACCTCGCATTCCTCGATCACGAGGGCGCGGTGCAGCTCGAAAGAAAGCAGGATGTCAAAACGTTCGCTCCGTGGACCGAGCAGCGCTATGTGTTCAATGGAACGCCTGTCAAAGAAATAATAGCGATGATCGAGGAGAATTTCGGCCAGAAAGTGACCCTCTCAGATTCCAACATCGCCCAGCGGTCGATTACCGGGAATTTCAAGACCAAAAACGCAGAAGAACTTTTAAAGACGATCTCGGAAGTGCTTGATCTCCGGGTCGAGCAGAATGGCGCAAGCATCCTTTTAACGAACAATTAATTATTCCAAACCACTTGATTATGAATCTAACGCTATCAGCCAAGCAATGGGTGGCGATCGGGATTGTGTTGATGACACAATCCTCCCGGATCGTGCATTCACAGGTCATTGCCTTTGCGTCGATGCCGGCCAAGCAGCATACTTCGCTGGGCCAGGAGATGAAGCTTAAAAACGTTTTGCTCGATCTTCAAAAACATTATGGGGTTGAAATCATCTTCGAAGACCGCCTCGTAGGCTCTGTGAATGTCGCTTCCAGCAACCTGGATTTTAACCAGCCGATCGAGAAAAACCTCGATGTGCTGTTGCGGCAGAACGGTCTGAAATATAAAAAGACAAGAAAGAACACATTCGTCATTACGGAAGGCAAAGCAAAGGAAGCGACGCCGGTGAGGGAAAGCAAGGACGAGGCGATGGCGCTGCCGGAGGGGCAGATGATCCAGGAAAACCTGACCGCACCGGCACAGGTAACCCAGGCCGCCGTTGACAGGACGATCAAAGGGACGGTTTCGGACGAAAAAGGAGCATCACTTCCGGGGGTGAGCGTGGTCTTGAAAGGCACGCAACGCGGTACTTCCACCGGCGCGGCGGGCGATTTCAGCCTGGAAATTCCGGATGGCGGACAGCCTGTGCTGGTTTTTAGCTTTGTGGGCTACAAATCGCAGGAGGTAACAGTGGGAAACCAATCGGCGCTGACGGTAAATCTGGCGCCTGACGAGAATGCATTGGAAGAAGTGGTCGTAGTGGGTTACGGTACCGTCAAGAAATCCGACCTTACCGGTGCCGTAGGTACCATTAAAGCAGACGTGTTGCAGGAGCGCCCGGCTTCTTCATTGAACCAGGGCCTTTCCGGCCGCATTACCGGGGTGAACGTATCGTCCAACTCGGGCCGTCCGGGCGGTCGCGCCAACATACGCATACGTGGGGCCAGCTCTATCAGTGTTTCCAACAACCCTCTTTATGTAATCGATGGTGTGATCCTGAATGCGGTAGATCTCGCAAATGGCAGCACGCCGATCGACTATCTTAACCCGAACGATATTGCGTCGATCGAAGTACTGAAAGATGCGTCGTCGACCGCAATTTATGGTGCGCGTGGTGCCAACGGGGTGATCCTTGTTACCACCAAACGTGGTACAGCCGGGGGTGGAAAGGTTACTTATGATACCGATTTCAGCATTGGTATAGCACCCAAAAAACTGCCCGTCCTGAATTCGAAGGAGTTTTTGCAGGTGGAAGAAACCATTTACGCCAATGCGGCCAAGTATGACCCCGTAGGCTGGGCTACCGGTACCAAATACACCGATCCCAAGCTGAAACGGACCAACCCGCTGCTTTTCGATTCGAACGGTAATCCATTGTATGACACCGATTGGCAGAAAGAGACATTCCAAAAGGCATTTACTCAGAATCACCAGCTCGGCTTCACAGGCGGTAACGAAAAAGGCAGCTTCGGTGCATTCCTGA
>CAMLNK010000314.1 GCA_946481035.1 uncultured Dyadobacter sp.
CATTCTGATCGACGGCAAGCCTTCCGGGTTGGTGAGCATTAAGGGCGCGAGCGGACTGGCGCAGTTGCAGGGGAGTATGATTGAGCGGGTGGAGATTATTACCAATCCGTCGGCGCGTTATGAGGCTGAGGGGATGGGCGGCGTGATCAATATTGTTCTGAAAAAAGAGCGGAAAGAGGGGATCAACGGTTCATTCGACATTATTACCGGGCATCCTACCAATTTCGGAGGTGCGGCGAATGTGAACTACCGGAAGAAAAACCTGAATTTCTTCATCAATTACACGATGTCGTACCGCAACACGCCGGGCAGGAACTTTGTGTACCAGGAGCTTTACCGCAACGATTCCACCTTTATTATGGAGCGCGATATGAAAAGCAACCTGAAAGGAATGGCCAATAGCGCGCGCGGCGGTATCGATTATTATTTCAATTCCAAAAACGTCCTCACAGGCGCGTACACGTGGCGCACGAGCAAAGGCAAGCGGTTTTCGACGCTCAATTACCGTGATTACCTGTCGAGCCTCAGTAATATGACGAGCTACACCCGCCGGACCCAGGATGAAACGGAAACGGAGCCGAACTCGGAATATGCATTGACTTACAAGAAGACATTCAACCGGAAAGGGCAGGAGTTTACCGCCGACGTGCGCTACCTCGACAACTGGGAGGATTCGGACCAGTACTACCATGAAAATGTGTACAAACCGGATGGCAGCCCGTCGGGAATTCCGCCGCTGTTGCAGCGTGCGGTAAACTATGAAACGGAGAAGCAGCTGCTTTTCCAGGCCGATTACGTGCATCCGTTTGGCAAAGACGGCAAGATCGAGGCCGGCGGGCGGAGCAGCTCGCGGGATATGACCAACGATTACACCGTAACCCAGCAAAACAGCGATGGCGGCTGGACGACTTTGCCCGGACTGACCAACGATTTCCTTTACGAGGAGAATATCAATGCATTATATGGCATGATCGGCAACAAAACCGGTAAGTTTTCCTACCAGGGAGGCGTGCGGGCCGAGTGGACGGGTGTTACCACCACGTTGAGGACTACCAATGAAGTGAATGCCCGCAAGTAT
This sequence comes from uncultured Dyadobacter sp., assembly GCA_946481035.1. The sequence goes on from CAMLNK010000314.1 coordinate 1,079, forward strand.
GCCAATCTTTTCCCGAGTGTGCACCTTACCTACGATTTTGCAAAGCAGAATGCATTCCAGCTGAGTTACAGCCGCCGCGTGCGCAGGCCGCAGTACAACGACCTGACTCCGTTCGCGACTTACAGCGATAACCGCAATTATTGGAGTGGTAACCCCGACCTGAACCCGGAATTCACCAATGCATTTGAATTAGGACATATCAAATACCTGAACAAGGGCTCGCTGACGTCCTCGATCTACTATCGCCACACGAACGGCAAGATCATCAGCATCCGCACGGTAAACGAAGACGGCAGTTCGTACACCCGTCCCGAAAACCTGGGAACGGAAGATGCCTATGGGGCCGAATTTGCCGGTTCTTTCAATCCTTATCAGTGGTGGAAGCTCGACGGCAGCGCCAATTTCTTCCGCGCGATTACCGACGGGACCGGCGTGGATGAGGAGTTTCAAAGCGATACATACAGCTGGTTTGTGCGTGCCATGTCGCGGTTTACACTTTGGAAAAACACGGATGTGCAGCTGAGAGGAAACTACGAAGCGCCGCAGCAGACGCCGCAAGGCCGCAGAAAGGCATTGGCGACGCTCGACCTGGCCGCAACGAGGGACATTCTGAAAGGAAACGGTACGCTGACGTTGACGGTGGTGGACGTTTTCAATTCCAGAAAATTCAGGTCGATCACCGAGGGCGCCAATTTCTACGCCCGTAACAGCTCCCAGGGCCGTTTGAGGCAGATTAACCTTACGTTGAACTACCGTTTGCACCAGGCTAAAAAGAAACCGAAAGAGAGCCTGGAAGGGGAGTTTTAATGCAAATTAAATTTAGTTTACGGTTTTTATTATTTACCTTGTATACTCTTACAAAGGGATTGATCGCTACTGTACCTCGATTAGGCTGAATGTATTGAGCAACGTTATGTTATTTCATGAATACTTAAATTCGGGTTATGAGCACAAAACCAAAGAAATCTATTTTCCTGGCCGACGACGATGAGGATGATTGCCTGCTGTTTGAGGACGCGCTCAGGGAAGTGAACACTTCCGCCGAGCTCCTGACGGCGAGTGACGGGGTAGAGCTGATTGACCTGATGGAGAAAACAGTGCCGCCTCCGCCGGACGTCATTTTTCTGGACTTGAATATGCCCCGCAAAAATGGTTTCGAATGCCTCGATTATATCCGCAAGACCAAAGCCTGGGAGCATATACCGATCGTGATTTTCTCGACCACCGGCCAGGAGGAAATGGTGCGGAAAGTGCATGAAAAAGGTGCTAATTTCTTCATCCGCAAACCGGGATCGTTCCCCAAGCTGAAACAAGCGATTAAACAAATTCTGGATATCGACTGGACCAAGCATAGCTGGACACCGGCGCCGGAAAACTTTTATTATCAATATTGACTTCTCACGACTTGTCCGCTTATTTTTGAAAATACCTTCTTCATTGAAAACAGGTGGACAAGTCGAAAAACATCCAAAATGCTGCGCTCGACAACGCGGCACTTGCCAACGAAAGTAAATTCAGGAACACCGTAAAGCAGGCACCCGTGGGCATAGTCATCCTGCGCGGGGAGGATTTTGTGGTCGAAATGGCCAATGATGCCTATCTGCAAATAGTCGACCGCGCGGAAGCGGAACTGGCCGGGAAATCGCTTTTCGCCGGGCTTCCCGAAGTACGGGAGAAAGTGGAGCCGATCCTTCTCAATGTGCTGCGGACCGGCATCGCTTATCATGGCAATGAGTTCGAGGTGACGATCCGTCGATTCGGGCAGCCCGGGATTTGCTATTTTAATTTTGTATACCAACCGCTTTTTGAAGAAGATGCTGAGAATGCATCCGGCATTATCGTGGTGGCTACGGAGGTAACGCAGCAAGTTTTGTCCAAACAGGGTCTTCAACAAAGTGAAAACCAGTTTCGGAATCTCGTCACACAATCGCAGTTCGCGAAGGCTGTTTTCAAAGGCCCGGAGCATGTGATCAGCATCGCCAATGAGAGCATGCTCCATATCTGGCGGCGCCGGCTCGACGAAGTAGTGGGAGAGAAGCTGGTCGATGTTTTTCCGGAACTGAAAGGGCAGAAATTCATCGGGCTTTTGGATGAAGTTTATAGCAGTGCAAAAATCTATCGGGAAAATGAGGCGGTCGCTTACGTCGACGGTCCGGGTGGCTTGAAGAAGCATTACCTTGATTTTCAATATGCCCCCATATTTGAAATGGACGGCAGCGTTTCGGGCATTATGGTGTCGGTGAACGATGTGACCGACAAAGTAACGCTGCGTCAGCAGTACGCCGAGACGGCAGCCCGTCTTTCCATGGCCACGGAAGGGACACGCCTTGCGACTTGGGACCTTGACATCGAGACGATGGAGATCATCCATTCCGGAAGGATGGCAGTGATTTTGGGCTTTGACGAGCATGCTGTGCTCACCCACCGCGAAATGCGCGACCGGGTCCATCCCGAAGATCGCCAGGCTATCGTTGAAAAGGCATTCCAGACGGCGCTGGAAACGGGTATTTACTATTACGAAGCGCGGATTGTACACCCCGATCAGTCGATCCACTGGGTACGGACGCAGGGGAAGGTGTTTTTCGACGAAGAAAATGTGCCGCAGCGGATGCTGGGGACAATGATGGATATTACCGACCGCAAAGAATCGGAGCTCGCCCTGAAAACCAGCGAAGGGAAGTTCAGAACACTCGCGGACTCAATGCCGCAGTTTGTCTGGACGGCGGATGCGCAGGGTAGCATTACCTATTTCAACCGATCGCTGCTCGACTATTCCGGTTTTGGCATAGAAGAGCTGGAAAGGGATGGCTGGTTGCCGTTGGTGCATCCCGACGACATCGGAGGAAGTGTAAACTCATGGATTACCTCCGTTACCGAAGGAACCGAATACCTGTTCGAACACCGGCTGAAACGCTTCGATGGTGAATACCGGTGGTATCAATGCCGCGCTATTCCCCAGTATAATGTGCACGGCATGATCGAAACGTGGGTGGGTACGAGCCTGGATATTCACGATAGCCGCCTGTTTATCGATCAGCTCGAAACCAAAGTGCAGGAGCGGACGCAGCAGCTGCTCGTTGCGAACAATGAGCTCGTGCGTACGAACATGGAACTCGCGCAATTCGCATACGTAGCCAGCCACGATTTGCAGGAGCCGTTGCGGAAGATCCAGACATTTGCGACGCGCATTCTTGAAACCGAAAACGACAATCTTTCGGAGCGCGGCAAGGATTATTTTCATCGCATGCAGGCGTCGTCTACGCGCATGCAACAGCTGATCGTCGATTTGCTGGCCTTCTCACGCGCTAATGTTGCTGAAAAGCATCTCGAAAGTGCGGATTTGAACCAGTTGTTACAAAATGTAAAAGAGCAGCTGGGAGATGTCATACAGGCCGAAAATGCCGTCGTCAAGAGCGATACGCTGCCTGTGAGGGAGGTCATCGTTTACCAGTTCGAGCAATTGTTTATGAACCTGATCGCAAATGCGCTCAAATTTATCGGCCCCGAAAGAGCACCGGTGATCGAGATTCGTTGCGGCGAAGTGCCTGGTGCGGCCATTCCGCTTGCCGGTGCCGACGCGGCGGGGCATTATCAATACATTTCGTTCGCCGATAATGGAATAGGGTTCGACCCTCAATATAAAGACCGCATTTTTCAGGTATTTCAAAGACTGCACAACCGCTCGGCTTATGAAGGCACCGGCATTGGTCTGGCTATTTGCAAGAAAATCGTTGAAAACCACAAGGGGTTGATCGACGCCATCGGCAAGCCGGGCATCGGCTCGACTTTCATTATTTACCTGCCCGTGGAATCCTGATTGCGAGCGGCGGTCAGCTTTTTACGACCGGTGTAAGTAATTGCAATGCCGATGAGGATAATGACGCCGCCGCCGATCATTTGCGGGGTTATTTTTTCTCCAATAAAAATCCACGCGAAAAGCCCGGTCACGATTGCCTGGCTTAAAAGGCCGAGCGAAACACTTTTGGCATCCATTTGCTTCATCGCGGCATTGATCGTCAGCCAGCCGATGAGCTGGCAAACCAGTCCCTGCACCACAAAAACGCCCCAGACCACCGGTTCGAAATGCCAGATAGGCTGGTTGAAAATGAGACATATTACGAACAGGTAAATGCTCGACACCGCCATACTGACCGTCATAAAACTGACGATATCTATTTTGTTTAAAACCGTTTTGCTGATCAGTATGTAGGAGGCGTAAAGTACTCCTGAAAGCATTGCAAGCGCAAATCCCAGGTCGAGTTTCATCGTAGTAAATGTCTCGATTCCAATTAGAATGATCATTCCAATAATCGCTAACAACGTGCCAAGCCAGAAGCGCGGGCCGGGTTTGTCGGGTAGGAACAGGAACGTGCCTACGCCCACCCACACAGGCGAAAGGTTTGTCAGCAGCGTAGCCTGCGTGGCATTGGAATAATGAATGGAGAGGTTCCAAACTGCGATATCACTCGCAAAAATGATCCCGCAAAGCACGATAGGAAGCCAGAGCGAGTTGGTAGGTAATGTGAATTTTCTGCGAAATAGCACATAGGGCAGCAGGAACAATAGCCCGAGAAGCATCCGGTAAAATGCGGAAGTAACGCCCGACACCGGCGCCCATTTCACGAGTACTGGGAAAATACTGATGCTGATGATCCCGATA
>CAMLNK010000315.1 GCA_946481035.1 uncultured Dyadobacter sp.
AGTTTGAAATAGTCAACGAAACACCTACGTTGCGCATCGCCCCACCGTCGCTGCCAATTACATTGCTGATGGTAAACCCGTCGAAAATGTCGCTATGGGTGAGGCCATTGTTGAAGTTCATAATCGCCGGGCCAACCGAAGAAGTGAGTACGGTAGCGGTAGCCGGGTTTCCGTGCGCAATGGGCAGGGGACGTTCGCTGAGCGTGGTTTCGGTACCTGTGAAGCTGCCATATATTTTTACGCCATGAATAAATGCAAGCTGGATGCCGCCTGTTTCGTATTCTCCGCGTGCCACCCAGATCTGATCACCGTCCGAAGCGTTATTAAAAGCTGCATGAAGATCGGCAAATGCATTGGCCCAGCTGTCGCCCGATGGGTCGGGAACGGTGCTGGCGGCATCGACATACCAGATCGCGCTCGGGGTCACTTCGTACGGCCCGAGGTCTATGGCCGTACTGGTAAGCCTCCTGTCGCCGTTGAATGCGACGGGCGTGTCGTCCGCATTTTTGGGGAATACCGAAAGATCGGTGGCAGGATTGCCGGCATTGGTGACGGGACTGCCTTTTAGCTGCCGGAAATTACCTTCCCCCGCATTTTCAAACTGCGGATCGGTATCGAGGATATTGGTCCCGCCGGCAAAACCTCCCTGAATGAGCGAGTAGGAGACGATTGGCGTTCCGCTGCCGCCGATGCTGCTGACACCTCCCGGCGAAGCGGCATCCGTATTGTTCCAGATAATGCTGTTTTCAATAGCCGGTGACGAACTGCCGATCGCATACAATGCGCCGCCGTTGCCGGGCGTGGCGCTGCCACTCACTTCATTGGTTGAGAATGTGCAATTCCTTATCGTGGGCGACGAATTGTCGATAAAAATAGCCCCGCCTTTCCCGGAAGCAGTGCCTTTGGCCGAATTGGAGGTGAAAAGGCATTGAATGATCAATGGACTTGAATTGAGCAGGTAAATCGCACCTCCCTTTCCGTCTGTGGCATTGGGGTCGGTGGCATTCTCGCCGAAAATGCAGTTGACAATCACCGGGGAAGAGTTGGTCGCGTGCAAGCCTCCGCCCCGTCGGTCATCGCCGACGGCCACGCCGGTTCCGCCGGTAATCACGAAGCCGTCGAGCCGCGTTGTGGCGCCCGCACCGGATACGGTTATCACAGTGCCTCCCTGTCCTGTTAATATCGTTGCATTCGAAGCAACCGCTCTCTCCCGGACATCGCTTTCATCACCAGAAAAGCCACCGTAATAGGCGACGTCGTTGGTGAGCGTCAAAGGCGTATTTTCTGCTTCGGTTTCGTAGGAACCGCCTGCTACCCACACTTGTTTGACGGCCGGATTCATTGCGGCTGCCCGTGTAGCGTAATACATACGTTTAAGCGCATTGTCCCAGCTGCTGCCGTCGCCCGGCGTACCGATATTGGCATTGACATACAATACCCCGTTGGCATCGGGCGTCGCTTCGGCAGCAGGGTCGTAACCGGAAACGGTACCGTTGATCGTGAAATCGTCGATGTGCGAGTAATAATTAGGATAACTCCCGTTTGTAACGGTGATCTTGATCACGATTTTATTCCGCAGTTCGGATACCGTTTTGGTGCGGGTAATGAGTGACAGGGAGTTGGTTGCCGTGAATGACGTGCCATAATTTTCTTCATTAACCTTGATCTGCATCGTGGCATTGTCGCCCGAAAAACGCCGGAATGAAATGCTGGTGATTTCTGCCTGAAAGCGTTCTTTCATCGTAATCGTAAGGACGTACACGTGGTTATGCGCGTTCAGTGCCATACCCGGGTCACTGCCGTCATTGCGGCTGTAAGGGGTATCTCCGATCCCGCTCCATACGGCTGTCATGTTGGAGTTAATCGAGGTAGGCGCTGAGAAGTTCTTGTTGTTGAAATTATGGTTGTAAATCGCCGCCGCACGGGCGACGGTCGTAACCAGCAGTGCGCAAAACAGTGTGAAAAGGGGTCGTAATAGTTGTGTATTCATAGCGCGGTCCGGAATGATGAGTAATCATTTTTTGGCCTGCAATATGGAATGTGGAGGTGCCCGGCGATTGTCAATTTTTAATCAGATACTGTTCATTTTTCGTCACACAAGGCTGTTTTATTGTAAATTAGCCTCAAAGCACCGCTATTTGAAGAAATTCTACATGATCCGTTGGGTAATCGTCTTCGTGCTGCATTGGCTGGCCGGCAATTGGTTTCTGCCGGCGGCGGCCTGGGCGCAATCGGCCGGTTTTCCGGTCCCCGAAAGCATTACCGCCAAACAGGGCCTTCCGCAGGGCTTTGTACCGGGCATTGTGCAGGATACACGCGGGTTTATGTGGCTCGCCACGCGCGACGGGCTGTGCCGCTACGACGGCAGGAGTTTCAGGGTATTCCAACCGTCGGACACACAAGAGATGTCGCTTTCCTCATTAGGACTTGATAACCTGCAAACCACCGCCGAAGGAAAAATCTGGATCACCACCGACCAGGGGCAGATAGACCTCTTCGATCCCGTACGTGAGACTTTCGTCAACTTTTCGCGCCAGGCATTTTACCAGAAACAATTCGGGAAGCGCTTCCTCAGGGACATGTATGCCGACCGCCAGCACCGGCTCTGGCTGATGTCGGACGGCGGCGGGCTGGATTATATTCATTTAAATACCCAAAAAATACGGGGCTACCACGCTTCGACCGGGGACACCAGCGCGCTCGTGCGGGCACATGTGCGGTTTGTGCGGGAGGACAAGGCCGGGAACATCTGGGCGGCTACAAACAAAGGACTTTTTTGGCAAAAACACGGGGCGGATTATTTTGAGAAATACCACTCAGCAACCCTCACAGACGCCATCGACACGAAAGTGAATGCATGGAAGGAGCTGAACGACGGCAGGCTGCTGCTGCTTTATGATGCCGGAATGGTATTGCTCGACCCGGCTACCGGCGTGGGTACTACCCGCGGGCTCGTTTTCGATACCCAGGCACAGTACAGGCATCCCATTGTGACCGATAGCAAAGGCAATGCCTATTTTTTCAGGATGAACCATTTGTACCGGTTCGGAAAGGACGACAGCCTTGTGGAATTCCCGGTTCAGGCCGATGTGCATGAATTTAAGAGCCTTTACATCGACCGTTCCGATGTGCTTTGGGCGGGTACCAATGGGCAGGGCGTGCGCAAGTACAATCTCCGGGCAAGCTATTTTAATACAAAATCCTATTCCTCCGGCTTCATTTACGACCTCCTGCACGACTTCCTGAATGTGCCCCCGGCCGAAATGGCAAAGCTGCCTGCCGACCTTTTTTCCTACAATTTCCGCTATGCATTCGAAAACCCGCAAAAAATGTGGTTCAGTGCCGGGCGGACGCCGCTTTTTGAACTGGACATGGCCACACGGGCGATCAAAAGTATTCCGTTTCCGGTGGAAATCCGGGATATCAAACGCTCTGAGCTGGCGATAAGCCTGGCAAAGGACCCGGACGGCCGCATGTGGGCTATTCACGACAGCCTGTTGTTCTCCTACCAAAACGGTGTTTGGACGCGCTTTCCGCATGCTATCCGACGGGGCCGCATTCAACCCGGCATCGAATCGGGTATTATCCAGATCGTGGCCGACAGGCAATACCTCTGGGTCGCGACGACAGTACGTGGGCTCTACCGCATTGATAAGGCTTCGGGCACGATCCGGCGCTTCGGGCAGGGCGCACGGTCCCTCAGTACCGATAACCTGTACTGCCTTTTCGCGGATCCGCTCGACGAAAATCTGCTTTGGATCGGCACATTCGGCGGCGGTCTGTGCCGTTTCGACAAACGTACAGGCCGATGCGACCGGCTTTCAAAACGAAATGGCCTGCCCAACGATGTGGTTTATGCGGCCATCCCCGACCGCCGGGGTAATGTGTGGGTGGCGACCAACCAGGGTTTGTGCCACGTAAACCGGAAAACCCTGCGGACGCGTACCTACACGCGGGAGGATGGCCTGATGTCTGACGAGTTCAATCGTTTTCATGCGCTTGCATTGGCGGACGGCCACATTTTCCTGGGCGGAATGGAGGGAATAACGGCTTTTGACTCCAAACAGCCGAACGAGGACCGCTACCGGCCGCCGGTTTACATCACCGGTATTGCCATTAATAATGCACCTTTGGAACCGCGCATTTCGGCCGGGGAACTGCCCGTAGCGGCTATGCACGACCTCGATCTGGCGCATTCGCAGAACTTCCTCACCATCGGATTTGCGGCGATGCAGTACAACCGCACCGACAAGATCCGCTACCGCTACCAACTCGAAGGCGTGGACGAAAGCTGGATCGAGACCGAAACGCCCATTACCAAATACACCGACCTGCGGCCCGGGCATTATGTGCTGCGGCTCAATGCGTCCAACACACTGGGTGTGTGGAGCCCGGAAATCCGGGAGCTGCACATTCGCATTAGCCCGCCGTGGTGGCAAACCTGGTGGGCTTACCTGATCTATTTCCTTGTTTTTCTGGGGGTGGCTTACGGTTTGCTTCGGGTGTATGTCAACCGCCTGAGCATGCAGCAATCGATTATTTTCAAGCAAAAAGAAGTGGACTTGAAAGCCCGCGAAGCACAGCAGCTCCGCGAGCTCGACGAAATGAAAACCCGTTTTTTTTCCAACATTACCCACGAGTTCAGGACGCCGCTGACGCTGATCCTGGGCCCGACCGGGCAAATGCTGGAAGAGCCACGGCAGGAAAAGGACAACAAGCGCCTCTCGCTGATCGAACGGAATGCGCGGCAGCTCCTCGGGCTGATCAATCAGCTGCTCGACCTTTCCAAACTCGAAGCCGGTACGACACAAGTCGATGCGGCCTGGGGCGATCTGGCCGATTTTGTAGGGGCGCTTACCGGCACGTTCCAGCCGGCGGCGGAGGCTAAAAATGCGACATTGGAATTCAGGAACCGCATTGAAAACCGGTACTACTGGTTTGATCATGAAAAACTGGAAAGAATCCTTACAAACCTGCTTTCCAATGCGGTGAAATTCACGAATGAGGGCGGGCGGATACTCGTTACATTAAATTCGGCAGGCACCGAAGGCGTGGAAATCGCAGTAGCGAATACCGGTACCAGGATTCCGGACTCGCAGCTCACCCGGGTTTTCGACCGTTTTTATCAGGCAGACCAGCAAACCGGGTACCGCGAGGGTACCGGAATCGGTCTGGCGATTGTGAAGGAGCTGACGGACTTGCAGGGTGGGGTGGTTTCGGTAAGGAGCGGTGCCGATGGCTTTGATACGATATTTACCGTGGCTTTGCCCTACCACCCGGGAGCGGAGCGGCTTGCAAAGGAAAATGCAATCCCGAAAATGAATGGGAAAGGCCATGCCAGCCACGAGGAGGCGCATTTAGCCAAAATCCTGCTCGTGGAAGACCATGCGGGCCTGGCAGAGTTTGTGTCCGATAGCCTGGCCGGAAATTATCGGTTCTACCATGCGGGGAATGGGGAAGTAGGGCTGGCAATGGCCGCCGAAATCATGCCGGACCTGATCATCAGTGATGTGATGATGCCCATTATGGATGGTTATGTTTTTTGTAAACACATTAAATCCAACCTCGAAACGAGCCACATTCCGGTGGTGCTGCTGACGGCCAAATCGGCGCTAGAAAGCAGGGTAGAGGGGCTGGAACTGGGTGCGGACGATTATATTACCAAACCCTTCCACCTGCCCGAGCTGCGCCTGCGCATACGTAACCTGCTCGACAGGCAGGCGCGCCTGTACGA
>CAMLNK010000316.1 GCA_946481035.1 uncultured Dyadobacter sp.
CTTCCAGGTCCGCTTTCACCGACGGATATTCTTTGGAAAGATCCGCCTGTGCATCCAAATCCAGATCGATATTGCGATCGTCCATATTTGCCGAAATGTTAGCCAGGCCATGGTCGATGTCGCCTTTCAATCTCAGGTTTTGATACACATAACCTTTAATATCCGCGCTCTCGATATTGCCATCCAGCTTCGCTTTCATTGTTTTGGGCGCATACCCAACGCCGTCCACGTCGGCGCGGAGCGTCAGTTTGCCCATTTCGGCAGGTGGCTGCTTGGTGAGTTTGCCGAGGTCGAACTCGGTAAGCGTCAGCGTGCCGTTATATTGCGCCCGCAGGCTGTCGGTAATATTTTTGAGATTACCTGAAAACGAGCCCGTCCCGAAGGAGGTATTAATAGTAGTAGCCAAAGTAAGGTTCTCCATCGAGCCCTTCACTTTTCCGGAAACCTTAATGGCGTCGGGCAGCTCTATCGACGCAGGTACCGTGCTGTCGGGCAGCATTTTGAGCAGGTCGGCTTTGGTCGAAGCTATTTCATCGATATTCAAATCCATATCGAGCTTATCCGCATTCGGGAGGCCTTTCAGACGCCCATTGGCGCTCAGTACGGTGCCGTCGAGCATGGTAAATTTCGCCTTGGAGATCAGCATATCATCCACGGACCCGGTGATTTGCCCTGTGCCTTTCACTACGCCGTTCGGTTCTTTGTCGAATGGCGGGGTTTTGGCCAGGTCGGGCACCAGCAGCAGAATGTCGGCAAATGCAATGCGGCTGTCGGTGAGCCGCAGTTTGAGTTTTACCTTGCCAATGTCGTTCGTAAGCTGGTCGAGGTTTTTGTAGCGCAGGCTCAGCTCGTCGCGCAGCAAGGTATTGGGTGTTTTGAGGTAAAGATTGCGGAGATAAGTTTCCTGATCGCCGTAAGCGAAATCAGTCCTGAATGCATCGAGGCGGAAACCGCTTTTGTCCTTGAATGAGGCCGATTTCAATGCGCCCGCGATGTTTTCGGGCGAGAAAAGGAAATTCCGTAAATCCACATTCAGGTCTTTGATATTAAGGTGTGCGTAGTCGAGGCCTTTTGGTACGGCGGGCGAATTGAAATCGTCGTAACGGATATCATTGTCCGCCAGTTTGATCTCGCCCACTTTTACGTACCAGCCCGGTGCTTCTGCGGCCGTGTTAGCTGCGGTAGTGTCTTTCTTTTCCTCTTTTGTTTTTGGTTTTTTGGCAAATTCGGCAAATAGCGACATGTTTTGCAGTGAAACGTTCTTCACATCCACACGCTGGCTGCCCATGTAGATGCTGTTCACATGCCCGGCCAGTTTGCCTACGGTCAGGCCGTTTTTCAATCCTGCAACTTCGTCGTCAAACTGCCATTTAAATTGCTGAATATCGATATCGCCCACTTTAATGTCCAGTGAATCGGCCGGATCGGGCTTTGGCCCGGGACCGGCGGCAGCCGCTTTCAACGCAGGGTACATTCTCAGCTTCACCTGGCTGTTGTGCAATGCCGTGCTGGTGAGGTGATATTGCGAAATGGTAGGATTGAATTTGTCGAACTTCACCACCGCAGAATCGATATTCCCCGAAGCATCGGTACCGATCACGGCGTCGCGGTAAGAGAACCGGACCTTTTTGAGCGAAATCCGGTCGAGCCGCATTTTCAGCGGTTTCGATGGGGTAGTGTCAACTTCCGTGTCGGTGCCCGCGAATGCGTCCACGATAAACTGGAAATTGAAGGTAGTATCGGGCAAAACGCGGCTGATATTGGCATTCACATCTTCCAGTTCCACCTTGTTGATACCGATGTCGCCGTTGATAAGGCTGTACATGTCGAGGTCCACGTACAGGCGCTTGCCCGCCACTAGCGTATCGCCGTGCCGGTCTTCGAAATATACGCCTTCGAGCAATACCCAATCGGGAATATCGAAGCGCACTTTCTCAATATTGACCTTGGTTTTGAGTTTTTTGCGCAAAAAGGAATTCGCCTGGGATGTTAAAAAATTCTGGCCGAACGGTGTCTGGATGCCCCAGATCAACACGCCAACCAGAATCAAAACTGTCAGGATTATTATGGCCAATACTTTGAGTGCTTTCTTCATCCCAGGCTGTTTTCCGCCAAATTGAGGCGTTGAGAATCTTGGTTTTTATCTTTTAAACAGTTCGACGTTCACATTATCGTTCACGGTCATTGCTGATTTGATCGTAACCGGTTTTTTGTCGGAGCTGTTAAGTTCCACGAGTTTGGCGGGGTATAAAATACCATACGCGGATTTGGTATAATCTGATAAATCGGTGGTCGTTTCTACGCCGGCCTGGTTCATTTTCTGGCGCACCAGCAGTCCCGATTTGGCATCAAAATAAAGGTTGTATTTTACACCTTTTCCCTGCAACTCAACATTGTTCACCTGAGCGCCGTTGAGCGTTTCGGTACCGACGGTCGTTGCTATCAGCCCGCGATTTTTGTAGTTAATAAATGGCACGAGGTTATCGTACAATTCCATGCGCATATTTTGCTGCTCGGCCTGGCTGAGGTCTTTCACATCCACTTTCTGGCCGATCGGCACCTTAATCCACCCCTGGTCGCCCTTTACAGTGTATACAAAGCTGCGTTTCATGATGGTTTTATTCTTATAGATCGACTGATCGGGTATGGAGGCCGTGATCACCGCATTGTACGGAGTGGCCGCAGTCGCTGAATAGCTTCTTGTCAGGTTGTAGGATTTTACCCCGTCCCAAAGACTTTTTCCGCCCGTTGCTTTGTAGAACTGTGAAAATATAGAGTCAGCGGGCAATTTCTGTGCGTACGAGCCAGCCGTTACAAGTAGTAGTGCGGCCAGCATTTTGAGCTTTTTCATTTGTGTAAAAATTTTGTTTAAAGTTTGAGACCTTTTTCCTGAGCCCGGTTGTCCGGAATCTGGTTTTTTAGATCAGTATGCGTGTTCGGGGTTTAAATAAGCAAAATTAATTGACTCCTGCGCGAGCTATTTGCAAAAACCGTTCCACGAGCTCAAATCAGAGCAAATATGAGCCTGGTAATGCTTCCGGAGCGGATTGGGAACTGCTTGTAAATGAAAAGGAAGGGCCGATACGACCCTTCCTTTTCACATATATTAACAAATACTGGCCACCAGATCAGGCATCGTCGCCGCTTGCGGAAATTTTGCCGAATCTGTATTGGAATGTCACATTCACCAGGCGGTTGGTCTGGTGCCAGTTCGACGACTGCGAATAAGTATCGGTGTTGAGCTGGCTTCTGTAATTGCGCGAAAGGAAAATGTCCTGCACATTGAATGAAATGGTCGCTTTCTTTTCGAGCAGGTCTTTGCGGATGCCCATATTGGCAATGAAAACGCCGTCGCGCGTGCCTTGTGCGATCGCTCGTGGGCCCTCGTAATTCACATACGCGGATGCGCGGAAGTCGGCAGGAAGCGTAATAAATGCATTGAGGTTACCCGAGTAGCTCCACGTGCGGTTGTCGATATTGGCAACGGCCGAAACGACTTCGCTGCGGAAAACGCGGCCGCTGCCGTTGAGTTTAAGGACGTCGCCGAAGAGTTTCTGGGAGAAATCTGTTTCAAAACCGTAGTTAAACTCGCGGCCGACATTGTCATAGCGGGTGAGCGAAACGCCGGCTTCGTCGATCGTACGGATCTGCGTGATCGCATTGTTGGAGTAATCCACGAAAAGCGACGGGCCCCAGCCACCATTGGCCTCGTAGTTGGAATAACCCATTTCAGCCTTGTGTGTAAACTCCGGACGAAGGTTCGGGTTACCGGTTTTGACGTTGCGCGGATCGGAAACGTCGGTGTAAGGGTTCAGCCAGTCGGCTTCGGGGCGCTGCACGCGGCGGCTGTAATTCAGCTTCACCTGCGACGCTTCTCCCAGCTTGCGTGTCACCGCGAACGACGGCACGAGCGTAAGGAAATGCACGCTGAAATCCTGGTTGCGGCTGATCTGGTTGATATCCTGGTTGTAGTCGGTCACGCGCAAACCGGCCCGGACGCCCCAGAGATCGGTTTTTTGAGAGAAGGTCATAAACCCGGTGTAGGTAGCATCCTTGTAGCCGAATACGTTGCTGATATTGTTGTCAAAAACGTAGCTGTTCGTCTCGCGGTCGAGGTTGTAGAATGCATTCACATTGTCGTTCGAGCTGCTGCGCGAGCGTACACCGGCTTCCAGGGTCGCTTTCGGGTTAATGGGCCAGGTATAATCGGCATTCAGGAAAAGCGAATGGCGATTGTTGTTACGAAGGTTTTGCTGGTTGCGCAAAAGGCTGTCGACAGTACTTTCCTGCGAGAAATAGGATTCTCCGTCGGACCCGCCGAGCGAGTAGCTCGAATTTAAATTGAGCTGATGGTCTTTTTCGGCGAATTTCAGGCGGTAATCGAGGTTGAAATTGACATTATCGCCATTGCCTTTGCTGTTGTTCAGGCGGCGGAAGCTTTCCGACGCCGCGCCCGACGCGAACGTTGTTTCGTTGAGGATGTTGCTGTTGTTACGGCTGTTGTCACGCGAGTAGTTGACGCCCGCTTCGATCGAATTCTTGTCATTGAAATCATAATTGACGCCCACGCGGCCGAATGCATTCTTGCCTTTGTTGCCGCCCGTACCGTCCTGCTGCAAATGCGAGGTCGATTCGGTCACGAAATTGTCGCGCTTCAATGTCCTTTCCCAGGTCATGGCGCGCGTTTGCCCGCTTAGGGACGCATTCAAGCCGAACTTTCCGACTTTGTAGCTCAGGTTACCCGATGCCGCATTGTTGTTCTTATTACCAATGCTCAACCGCGCACCGCCGTTCATCCCGCGGATTTTCGTCTTTTTAGTAATAATATCAATCACCCCCGATGCACCTTCACCTTCGTATTTCGCGGAAGGCGTCGTCATCACGTCGATCCGCTCGATCAGGTTCGCGGGGAAAGATTGGAGGATCGTTGGAAGGTCGCTGCCATAGAGGTTGGAAGGCTTGCCGTCGATGAGTACCACCACATTACCCTTTCCGCGGACTTGCGGGTTGCCATTTTCATCGAGTGAAACGGCCGGCACTTTTTCGAGCAGGTCGCTCACATTGTTGCTCGTAGCGAGCATATCCTTGCCGATATTGACGATCTTCTTGTCGATATCGTCCACGATCATGGTTTTTTCCCCTTTCACGATTACTTCCGCAAGCTTTTGCGCCTCGGGCTGCACGGTAATGCTTCCGAGGTCGAGCAGGCTGGCTTCGGCGGCCAGTTTTACATTGGGTTTGTAAAGCGTTTGGTAACCCATATTGGTCACACGCAAAATGTAATTGCCCGGTGCCACTTCGGCAATGGTAAATGCCCCGTTCTCGTCGGCGACCGCGCCATTGACGAGTGACGAGTCTTTGGGCATCAGTAGCGCCACAGTGGCAAATGCGACCCCGGTACTGCCCGGGCCTTCAACGATTTTGCCCACGAGCTTGCCGCCAACCGCACGCTGCGATTTTGTACCATTCACAGGAAGCGGTCGTGTGCCGGGGGTTGCGAGAAGTAGATGTGTAGGTAAAAGTAGGGCTATGCTGTTCAGCAGCAGAGTTCTTTTCACGGGTATAGGATTTTAGATTTTATTAGGAGTTAAGCAGGGCAAAAACGCTGATTGCACGATGTAAGATGTAACTAAAACAAGCTGTAAAGCTTTAATCGGTACAAAGTTACAAACATTAATGGTAACGTACCCTTTTTTGAAATAATTACATAAAATTATAAAAAATTTA
>CAMLNK010000317.1 GCA_946481035.1 uncultured Dyadobacter sp.
TGTTGAATGGTACGCCCAGGAAAACATCCGCGCTGCGCTGGTACAACTGGCACGAGAGCTTACCTTTCGTTTCACCGGCCTCAATATCGGGCGGTGCCACATAAAACTGGAACAATGCATGGCATGGATGCAGCTTCATTTGCGGCAGCTCAGCCGGGTTCCAGGCCGAAACGATAATGCGGCGCGAGTCGGGTGAGTTTTTGAGTTGTTTCAAAACTTCCTGCAACTGGTCCACCGATTTCCCGTTCGCTCCTTCCCAGCTCCGCCATTGCTTGCCGTAAACCGGTCCGAGGTCGCCGTTTTCATCAGCCCACTCGTCCCAGATCGACACGCCGTGTTCTTTCAGGTAACCGATATTGGTATCTCCCTGCAAAAACCACAACAGCTCGTGAATAATCGATTGAGTATGGACTTTCTTGGTCGTCACCAGCGGGAAGCCCTTTTTCAGGTCGAAACGCATCTGGTAGCCGAACACGCTGATCGTGCCGGTGCCGGTCCGGTCGGTTTTCCTGACGCCCTCTTTCAGAATATGGCGCAGCAGGTCGTGGTATTGTTGCATGTTTATTTAAGCTGATGCGATTTCAACGTCGTAAGTAATAGTCGCCAGCGCTTCCAGCTGAGCGGTTGCGGAGCAATATTTCTCCATCGAAAGGCCGATCGCGCGCTGGATCTTGGCCTCGTCGAGGTTCACACCCGCGAATTTGAATGTCAAATGGATCTTCCGGAACGGCTTGCGTTGGGTATCGGGCTCCTGCTCGCGGTCGCCATCGGCGATAATGCGAAAATCGGTGATTTCCTGGCGCTGCTTTTTGAGGATCAGCACTACATCAATGGCACTGCAACTGGCAAGGCCCATCAACAACAGCTCCATCGGCCTCACGCCGAGGTTCTGGCCACCGATTTCAGGCGAGCCGTCGGTGTGTACTTTTACTTCGGAGGAACCGGTGCCTTCGAAATGGAAGGCGTCATCTACGCGGACTAGTTCTACTTTCATAATGTTTGCCTGCTGTTTTGCAGGCTGTCGTTAATTAATCAATATGGCGCGAAACTCCTGCTTCGTGCCGACTATTCGGAGGCCTCTGGCCGACATGCCAACCGGCACGTATAATCTCTAAAGCTTTTAAGCCCGGTCAAAGTTCAAATATACTCGATCGGTCTTGAAAGGGCTAAGTCGGCGTGTAATTTCACGAAGAATAGCCTTATATTCGGGTGCAGAAACCCAGCCTGCCACCGGCAGCGGAACATGCCATGGCATAAGTATTTTGGCAAAATCATCTCAACAAAACATCTGAAACCATGTGGCAGGAACAAGACAACAAACTCAAAAAAAGCTTCTCCTTCAAGGATTTCCGTGAAGCTTTTGCTTTTATGAACAAAGTGGCCGATGTTGTGAACGAAATGGACCATCATCCCTACTGGACGAATATGTACAACAAAGTCAGTTTTGAATTGAATACCCACGATGCCGGCGACACCGTAACCGAGAAGGACCATAAGCTGGCCGCGGCGATCGACCGGATTTACAACGCATGAAACTTTATATAGTACCCACGCCGATCGGCAACCTCGAAGACATTACATTAAGGGCTATCAACGTGCTGAAAAGCGTTGACGCGGTCCTGGCAGAAGATACCCGTACATCCGGAAACCTGCTCAAACACCTGGGCATTTCGAAGCCTTTACAGAGCTATCACATTCATAACGAGCACCAGACGGTCGCACGCGTGGTGGAGCGCATCCGCAAGGGCGAGACATTGGCGCTCGTATCCGACGCAGGCACACCCGCCGTGTCCGACCCCGGCTTCCTGCTCGTACGCGCCTGCATACGCGAGGGCGTACCCGTGGAATGCCTGCCCGGCCCCACCGCATTCGTGCCCGCGTTGGTCAATTCCGGCCTGCCCAGCGACCGGTTTACATTCGAAGGCTTTCTACCGCACAAAAAAGGAAGGCAAACCCGCCTGCAAAACCTCGCCGGCGAAGAGCGGACGATGATTTTCTACGAATCGCCGCACCGGCTGGTGAAAGCATTGCAGCAATTTGCCGAGCATTTCGGCGCCGACAGGCAGGTTTGTGTCTCGAGGGAATTGAGTAAAATGTTTGAAGAAAATGTGCGCGGGACTGTAACCGAAGTCATTGCGCATTTTGGCGACAAGCCTGTAAAAGGTGAAATTGTGATCGTAGTGGCTGGTAAGGCCGATGAAAAGAGAAAATCAAACGACGAAGATGAGGATTGAACATTTAAGGTTAGCCCTATTAATCTGCCTCGTCTGGCTTGCCACGCCGGTCGTTTCGCAGGCGCAGTTTGGCATTTTAAGCCCTTCGGCCAAGATCAGCCTGGTTACCGTGGCTCCCGGGCAGGAGCTCTATTCCGGCTTCGGACACAGCGTCCTTTGGGTTTACGACCCTACGACCGGCGTCGACCGCGCGTTCAACTATGGTACATTCAGTTTCAAGGAGGGTAATTTTTATATTAAATTCCTGAGAGGAACATTGCCTTACAGCGTCTCCGTGTCGCCACTATCCTACCAGATCGATTTTTACCGGGAAGAAAACCGCTCCATTTCCGAGCAGGTCCTGAACCTTTCCATTCCCCAAAAACAAAGGCTTTACAACTTCCTCGAAACCAATTACCTGCCCGAGAACCGGGAATATCAGTACAAGTTCTTTTACGACAACTGTGCCACCCGCATGACCGTCGCATTGAAAGCGGCCGTCGGCGACAGCCTCATTTACAATGGGTATACCAAAGAAAAACGGAGCTTCCGCCAGTGGATCGATTTGTATGCATTCAAACAAAACCCCTGGGCCGATTTTGGAATGGACCTGGCCATAGGCGCGCCTTCCGACGAGATTGCAACGCCCGAGCAAGCCACTTTCCTGCCCGATAACCTCGCCGCGGCGTTTGCGGATGCAAAAGTGAAAACCGCCACCGGTACTGCGCCGCTCGTATCCTCGACCCGGCCGATATTCACGGCCACTCCGTTTCCCGCGCCAAGTCCGCTTACACCTACCGTCGTTTTCTGGTCGCTCGCGATCCTGACGCTGGCATTCACCTACTGGCAAATCCGCACCGAACGGGTCAATTTTGTATTCGACAAAGTGCTTTTCGGCATTGCGGGCCTCGCCGGCTGGATTCTTTTGCTGCTCTGGTTTGGCACCAACCACGGTGTTACCAGCTGGAATTATGATGTACTCTGGGCTTTTCCGTTGTGGATGCCGCTTATTTTCTCGCTTTCCAAAAAGAAGAAACCAAGCTGGTTTCAGTTTTTATTGATTTTTTACGCATTCCTCTTACTTTGCGCTACGGGTAACCTCGCAAAGCATAATCTGGTGTTAATACCCATCCTGGCGGTGCTGATCATCAGGGTTTATTATATTAACAATTCACTTTCAAAAATTCCCCAAAAGGAAATTGCGTATGGATCTGGAGTTGCTGACACAAAAAACCATTGAAGTAGTAAGGCAGGCGTCCTCGTTTATTCAGCAGGAAGCAGCCCTTTTTTCCCGCGACAAAATCGAGTACAAAGACCTCAATAACCTGGTTTCCTACGTCGATAAGGAGGCCGAAAAGTTGTTAGTAGCAGGCTTGCAGGAAATCCTGCCCGAAGCAAGCTTCATTACCGAAGAAGGCACCACCGGCCAGGAACCCGATCCGGAGGCATTGAACTGGATCATCGACCCGCTCGACGGCACTACCAACTTCATTCACGGTATTCCCGTGTATTGCGTGAGCGTAGGCCTCGCACGCGGGAAAGAGCTGCTCCTGGGCGTAATCCACGAGCCCAGCCTGAACGAAATGTTTTATGGCTGGCAAGGTGGCGGCGCATGGCTGAATGGAAAGAATCTCAAAATTTCAACAGTACCTACATTGGCTGACGCGCTCATCGCCACCGGCTTCCCCTATTACCGGTTCGAGAAGCAGAAGCGCTATATGTACATTCTCGAACTGCTCATGCAAAGAACGCACGGCATCCGCAGAATGGGCGCAGCAGCGGTAGATCTGGCTTATGTTGCAGCAGGCCGCTTCGATGGTTTTTACGAATACAACCTCAATTCCTGGGATATGGCAGCCGGCACGCTGCTCATCAAAGAAGCAGGCGGCACCGTAACCGATTTCAATGGCGGCGACAACTACCTTTTCGGAGGCGACATCATCGCAGCAGCACCCGGCGCACATCCCGAACTCGTTCAAGTCATTAGCGAAAATTTCTGAACGGTTAAAGGTCAGGAAAGTCAGGAAGTGGTCATTTATAGTCAGTAGCCCTAATAAGTATTCGAATTGAAACAACACCTGACAACACATGACTATAAATGACCACACATGACTACAAATGCCTGTCAATCATTCGGTCATTCAAAATTCACTCATTCACTCATTCATAACTACTACCGCACCATGAACCTGGACGAACTTCAATATCCCATCGGCCAATTCCAGTCCCAGGAAAGCTACACGCCCTCGGAGATCAAATCGAATATTCAGATTATCAGTGCATTGCCTTCGAAGTTCATTAACCTGCTCGGCAATTGGGATGATCACAAATTCGATACGCCCTACCGTCCCGACGGCTGGACGGTGCGTCAGCTGATCCACCACGTGGCCGACAGCCATATCAATGCCTATACCCGTTGCAGGCTGGCGATGACGGAGGATAATCCTACCATCAAGCCTTATGAGGAACATTTGTGGGCCGAACTGCCGGATGCCAAAACGGCGCAGGTAGAGCTTTCGCTGCAACTGCTGCGCTATGTGCATTTGCGCTGGGTATTGCTGCTCAACTCATTGGATGAGAATGATCTGGCAAGGACGTATTTCCACCCCGGCTCCCAGAAATCGTTCCGTTTGGACGAGGTTATCGCCAATTACGCATGGCACAGCGAGCACCATTACCAGCACGCATTCAGGCTGGCGCAGCGGAACAATTGGCTATAAAATGCCGTTAAAGAATTATGGAGCAGCAAATCATCATCTGGGTATTATTTCTGGTCGCCGCAGGCTACATGGGCTGGCGGGTCTGGAAAGCATTCGACCGGCGCAACAGCGGCGGGTGCGCCAAAGGATGCGGTTGTGCTGCCGATAAAGTGAGACCGCGGACTGCCGAACATTGACCGCGGACCGCAGACCACAGACCGCGGACCGCCGAATGTTTTTGTTATGACTTTATAATCGGCGGTCGGCCGTCGGTGGTCAGCGGTCATCCCCCCAAACGACAAAAGGCCCCAGCGGGGCCTCCTGTCACACCAACGATATTTTATCTTACAACTTCCCCGCCTTAATCTCATCCACAACCGCAGGATCGAGCAACGTAGAGGTATCCCCCAAATTACTCACATCCCCTTCCGAAATCTTTCTCAGAATGCGGCGCATGATCTTACCTGAACGTGTTTTCGGCAAACCGGATACGAACTGTACCTTGTCCGGCTTCGCGATGGGGCCGATGATGCGGGAAACGGTTGCAGAAATGTCTTTGCGGAACATTTCAGGATCTTCGGGCGTGTGCTCGGTGATCACGTAGGCGTAAATGCCCTGACCTTTGATGTCGTGCGGGTAACCTACTACGGCCGATTCCACTACGCCGAGGTGCATATTGATCGCGTTTTCTACCTCCGCAGTTCCGATACGGTGACCGGAAACGTTCAGCACGTCGTCTACACGACCGGTGATGCGGTAATAACCATCCTCGTCACGCAAACATCCGTCACCAGTGAAATACATGCCGGGATAG
>CAMLNK010000318.1 GCA_946481035.1 uncultured Dyadobacter sp.
GCAATAGGCTTCTTCAAACTCCATTTTGCGGAGGATCTGCGAGTCGTTATCGTATTTGAACTCCACCTGGCCGCTGAGCTGCCGGTCGTTTTTGAATGCCCAGTCGTAGAGCAATGCGAAATCGTCGTTCTGCGTCGGTGTGATCGTCATGCGTATAAGCCGCGCCTTGGGCGAGTCGGTAGGGCTCCCGCGCTCGTCGGCATTCCGATTGCAGCCGTAGGCAATCTTTTTGACCGTAAACTCCTTCCCATCCAGGGTAAGGTGTGCTTCCACCCCAATGCTCGCATCCTGATCAGCCATGGCTAAAAGTTTTCGAGTTTTGCTTCGTTGATCTCCACGCTGCCGGCCGTGATGGTAATGCAGGTGATAAAATTCTGCAACCGGCTGGAAAGCGCCTTGTCGAGGTCGTCGGTACCGTCGTCAAACATTTCTACAAACTCAATGCAAACTGCCTCCTTGAAACTCAGTGTTTTGAAGGAGCCTGCCTCGCCGAATTGTTCCACCGTGAGGTCGTATTTCTGCGATGGCTTGTTGGCCCATTCAACCAGAAAATCGTCGAGGACCATTTCCAGCTCCATATACAAATGTGCCCATTGGATCGGCGAGGTAATGGACATCGCGTCGTCCACCGTCTGATGCAACTCGAATTGCATGAACATGACGCTGTACTCATGGTCGCCGTCGATTTTTACGTTTGCGCTGAATGGCATCGGTCGTGTTAATGTTGAATGATTGAATGACTGAATGACCGAATACTTATATTACAGTTATCGAACGACCGCCAGAATCCGACCGGAGGTATTCAGTCATTCAATCATTCGGTCATTCAACATTATTACTGTTGCGCATACTCCGCCGCCCAGGCAGCAGCGTCCAAATCATCTCCTTTTTGGCCGGTGAGGGCTATCATGAAGTTTTTCGCGGGGAAATAGGGAACCATGTGGATGTCGAGGTAAACCTTGTCCTTCTGGTCCTTATCCTGCTCGAAACGCATCACGCTGAACTTTTCGATGAGCTTGCCGGGACCGGTAACACTGTCGAGGAACTTGATGATCTGCTTTTTCAGGTCGTTTTTGGTGTTATAATCGAAGTTTTCGAACGCCCGGCGGTTCAGGAAGTCGATCAGCACTTTGGTGATGTAGTCGAAAACGCGGACTACCGAATAGGTCTGCAAACCGACATTATCGCCATTGAACAGCGTCTTCGCCGAGAATGCCATTACCTTGCTGTACTCGTTCACCATCGGGATCAGTCCCATTTTTTCCAGGTCGGCGATCTCCGACTTTTTCAGCGGGAACCGCACACCGTCCACCTCGCTGAGCGTACCGTGTTTTTTACCCGCAGCCACCTGCGACATCAGGGTTTTATACACATTACCAGCCAATGCAGTCGACGGTGGAATGTAGAGATCGTCCTCTTCGCCGAGGTCGTCGTGTTTCGCGCGGCCTACCAGCCAGTTGCAGGTCATCATCACATTTGATAAATGCGCCGCGCCGCCGGTGAGGTTCGCCGATTCGAACAGCTCCATCACATCCTCGGGCGCATCCAGGTGCATAAAGTCTGTCAGGAGCATTACTTTGTTCTTGTGCGCCAGTTTCGCCCATTTGTCCACTACTTTACCCGAACCCAGGTAGCCCGGCACATTCAGGATCGAATAGTTTTCGCGCAGGTCGAGGCGGTCGTATTTCGAAGCAAGCTCTTCGCCCACGGCATCGACGAAAGTAGTAACATCGAGATCCTGCAACTGATCGGCCGCCGCATTCAGGAATGTGACGTTTTTAACCTTATCCTGCTCCGTATTCTTGAAAAACATCGCCACCGAGCGGTAGGATTGTTCCAGCGGACGGATCTGCTCCACGGCTTTGCCCAGGTTTTCTTTCAGTAATTCAAATGCGGAGTCTGCCTGCTTCTGACCGGCTTCGATCATGTCAGGCACACTTTCGGAACTGCTCAGCAGCTCCGACCATAGTTCCAGGCGCTTTTTAAGCTGCTGGCGCTCTTTTTTCTTGTCGGCTTCGGTGAGGAATATCTTTTTCCGGGCCTTTTTTTCCGGATTAATATTCGCTGCGCCCTCGATGATCGTTTCCACGAGGTCGAAGCTGCCATATTTGGCCAAAAGCGGCAGGCCTGTTTCCAGCGGAACGGCTACGCGTTCTTTGAGCGCCGGTGTGGCTTCTTGGGGTGTTTTTGTATCGTTTGCCATGTTAATGATTGAATGATTGAATGACTGAATGACTGAATGATTGAATGAGTGAATGGTGGTACGCTGAACTGCTGAGTTTGAATTAACTTCAATAACTGCCTGAACCAGAGGCGATGACCGTTTTAGATTATTCAGTCATTCAGTCATTCGGTCATTCAGTCATTCAAAATTCACTCATTCACTCATTCACTCATTACCCTCATCCAGCTTCTTCGAGCTCGTTGATCAGCGTTTGAAACACGCCCAGCAGTGCCGCCTTCGCTTCGGGTTTTTCCAATGCGGCTTTCAGGATTTTATTCACTTTCAGGTGCCTCACTACCTGCTGGTAGGCTTCGTTGCGTGCATCGAGGTCTTGCAGGAATGCACTTTGGGCGATGATCCCCTTTTTACCAAAATCTCCCAGATTCCTGAACCGCAGGTTTTCATTGATAAAACTGCCGTCGGAAGTGATAAACTCTACTTCCGCCTCGGGCTGATAATGCGCGAAAACTTCTTCGGTGGTTTTGAGATCGTAAACCATTTCCGGCCGGGGCGACGGGTCGCCGGTCAGTTGGGTGGCAAAAAGGGTGCGGTTTTGAGGAATATCAGCAATCCCTTCACTGGACTGGTCAATCTTGCGTTCATTACCGCCTATTCCGTAGTTGAACATAGTTGTATAGGATTAAGTAAATACTGTTGTTGCTAACCGATCAAAACTGTGGGACAACCCACTACGATACTTCCGCCGTGCGCCGTGGTGTCGCCGAGGCGCGCCGCGGGCTTTCCGCCTATCAGTACGGACGTCGAGCCCATGATGATGGAGTCGGGCGGGCCGGTACACACGCACATATCGCCGACACAAGCGGCCGGCTGCCCGCCTATGAGCACAGTGGGGGTGCCTGGGGGCAGCACGGGTCCGCCTACATGGGGTACCGGAGGTGTTCCGGGGGTAACCATCGGGCATACGTGCATATCGCCTGTTCTTGCTGCGGGTTGAGGCATAGTTTTTGGGCTTTAGGCTGTTGGCTTTAAGCTTTAGGCTTTCGGCGGTCAGCCGTCGGCGGTCAGCTTGTTGAATGTTACAAATCCACCAAACGCATCTGCATTACTGCGAAAGCTGCTTTGCGCGCTTGAAATCAAATAGCGAAGTGAGCGATACGCCGAGCCCGACCGCCGCTGCGCCTACCGAGACGTAAATGCCCGGTTTTGCGTAGCTGGTAAGACCTTCCGGATTGTCGATCAGCTTCTTATATTCTTTATAATCTTTGTTAAGCATACTGTATGTCACCGCGCCGAATGCGAGTGCTGCCACGCCGGCCCCGAGTTTGATCGCCCCCCATTTGCGGGCATTGGCTGCCGCTTCGGCGTTAGGTTTGTTGAGTTCTTTGAATACCCTTTCCCCTTCCTTGGCGTCCTCAGGCTTTGCCACCGGCGGGCGGTCCGATGCCTTGCTTACCACAGGCTCCTTTCTGCGTTGCAGCGAATCGTAAGTAGCGGATGGTTTCGGACTTACCGGCACCGATTTGGCGCTTTCGGCGGAGTTGAATGCGACGCGCGTCAGGAACACGATCCAGTCATTCCCCGATTTATCCGCCCTGAGCTCGGCCACGCGGGCAATGGGCGTGTAGGGCGTATTGTCCTTGTTGCTTTTGCCTTTGAAATGCTGGGTATAAAACACCTTCACAAAAGGGTATTTGTCGACTTTGACATCCGAAACCACCAGGTTGGTAAATTCGATGGTATTGGTTTCAGATTTGACATAAAAAAGGTCAAAGTTGCTCAGGTACTTCTCAATCGGCGTGTCGAGGCCGAGTGCGCTGCCTTTGTGTTTCGGATCCACGTCGTCCTCCACGATCACACCGTCGTTGATGAAGATCTGGTCGTTGCTCGGCATATAGCTGTTCATCATCAGGTAGCGGCGCTCGTAGTTGCTGAGATCTTCGTTGGCAATCGCATTGAGCAGATCGTTGAGGCCCTTTACCTTCTCGCGCGCCAGTACGCGTATCTCATCCGCGTCCCTGCGTGTGAGCGCCTGCGCATGCGCCTGCAATGCGGTGCCCGTAATGCCCAGTACCAGCAAGGCAGCCCGCCATTTGAAACTGGTAAAATTTTTCATTCCCGTTTTCATATTTTCAGTTGCTTTTTGGGTCTAAATCGATGATCTGCACCTCCACGCGCCGGTTCATGCGCCGGTTTTCCTCACTGTCGTTGGGTCGTACCGGAAACCTGCTGCCTACGCCTACCGCCGCTATTACGCCCTCGGGCACGCCTTTGCCGATGAGGTACCGCGAGATTACCCGCACACGGTATTCGGAGAGCGTGAGATTAAGTCCCGGGTTGCCTACATTATCGGTATGGCCGGTAATGCGCAAACCTTTGTTTTTGTTTTCACGGATGTAAATAGCCACCGAATCGAGGTAGGTCCGCGACTGCACCGGAAGCTTATAATCGCTCCTTGGGAAATAAAGCGTCTTGTCGGAAGCGGTAATGCCTCTCGCTGCGGGAGTTTCGACATTCGCCACAGCGGCCACCTGCCTGGCGATTGGCCGCCCTTTGATACTGATTGTCCGCTGGGTATTTAGTTTGATAATGTAAGTCCGCGGTTCTTCATCGGTTTTGTCGAGGATAAGGTTACCGTTGTAACCCTGGTATCCACCCGATTTGACTTCAATGGCCACAATATCCTTTTCCGTAAACACGATCTCGGCCCGTGGGCGGTCGGTAGTCAGAGAAAAGCAGTCCTTTTTCTGTTTTTGGGTATAATAAAGGCAAATCTCGGCCGGAAGCCGCTGGTCGGATAATGCGTCCCGCACTTCGATCCGCCGCACAATGGAAACGGCTTTCAGCGAATCTTTCAATTCGAAATGCTTTTGCTCCGATTGTGCATAGGGTTCGTCGCTGGTTTGTTTGCCCAGAGGCATCATGGCTAATGAGACGAAAAACGTGCCTTCGGTTTTGCCGTCGATATTCACCGGGATATGCTGTGTCTGGAACTGCGGGCATTCGATGGTCAGCTCGATGATCTGGCAGGGCATTTCCACATTGAATGCGCCCAGGCTGTCGGACTTGCCAAGGCGCTGTTTGCCTTGATCCGTCTTGGCAGAGATGCTGGCCACGAGTGGCGTCGTGCCCGAAATATCGGTGATCTTGCCCGCCAGGTAGCCGCATTGCGCGTGAAGCGAAGTACCGATGGCCTGAAACAAAAGCAGGAGGATGTAGAGCCTGGTTTTCATTGTCCTTCGTTGGTTTCGACCCCTATATTTCCCAATAAAACTTCCCAGTTCACCGTATCCTTACCGTCGATTGTTTTCTGATACGATTCGAGCTTTACGCGGATATTCTTGCGGGTAATATCCCCGTAGGCGACCTTTCCATTGGCTGAATAGCCCTCAAAAACCTGTTGACCGGCGATAGTGCCGTAGTAATTGCCATCAGCCTCCTGTTTCAGCTCGCTCACATATTTGACCTCATTCCAGGTAATATTGATTTTGGAATAGGGCAAAAGTTTGAGGCGGTTGAGGTATTCTTT
>CAMLNK010000319.1 GCA_946481035.1 uncultured Dyadobacter sp.
CCGTACTGCTTCCTTACCCACAGGAAATTCGAAACCTGCATCTGGGTACTGAACCGGTTGATCCACGAAATGTGCGTCCTGCGGAACGGGTTGTTATTTTCAAGATGGATGAAAGTGCAATCCTGAAAATAGCACAGCTTGCCGAGCTTTCCCAACCGGCCCGACCATTCCACGTCTTCGCCGTACATAAAAAACTCCTTGCTGAAACCGCCGGTCTTCTCGAAACCTTCCCTTCTCACAAACATGAATGCGCCTACCAGCCAATCGTACTGGTCCGGGTCGGCGTAGGCCGGTTCCGGATAAAGTTTGTTTACCACCTTATCTACCAGACCGCTCGGAGGAAGTATAAAAAACGTCTTACGGAACTCGTTGAAGCTCCGGTAGAAAGGCATCGGGGTGCCATCGGGATAATATTGCAATGCACCGCAGGCGATAATGTCCGTCCGTTGGTTCATCCGATCGAAGCACCGGCCGATCACATTGTCGGTCAGCAGCGTATCGGCATTCAGCAGCAGCAGGTACTTTCCCTTCGCGATTTCCATGCCGCGGTTATTGGCGATCCCAAAACCGGCATTGTATTCCATGTCGATCCATCGCACTTTGGGATGGGCTTCTCTCACCAACGCACCGCCGCCATTTGCCGGATCATTGTCTACCACAATTACTTCAAAGGTTACTCCGGAAGTAAACCGTTTGATAGAATCCAAGCAATTGATAATGAGTTGAGGTGTCCTGTAATTAATGATAATAATGGATACATCCATGAAAGCCGGCGTGCATGATGAAAGGGCAAAAATAAAAAATCTCCCCGGAAGATGGGTAACCATTCCGGGGAGACCTGTAAAATCAAGTCGAATGTTAGTCTACGGCCTAATTCAGCCTTTCATAAATGCCTGCAACACCCTGGCCGCCACCGACGCAGGCTGTTACCATGCCATATTTCTGCCCCTGGCGCTTCATTTCGTTGAAAAGTTGGACCGAAAGCCTCGCGCCTGTGGACCCTAATGCATGCCCTAATGCGATTGCCCCCCCATTCGGGTTCACGATCGCCGGATCGATGCCCAACTCCTGAATCACCGCAAGCGATTGCGCCGCAAATGCCTCATTCAGTTCTACCTGCTGAATATCGCCCAGTTTCAAGCCGGCCTGTTTCAATGCAAGCGGTACGGCAGCTACGGGCCCTATGCCCATAATGCGCGGGTCTACGCCCGCGGTTGCGTATGACATCATGCGGGCGATCGGTTTCAGGCCCAGCTCGTTCACCAGTCTTTCCGACATGACCAGCACAAATGCGGCACCGTCGGAAGTTTGGGAAGAATTCCCGGCAGTTACCGAGCCACCTGCTGCGAAAACGGGTTTCAATTTATTCAATGCTTCAACAGTCGTATCCGCGCGCGGCCCCTCGTCCTGACTGATGACGGTTTCCTTCGTTTTTTTCTTGCCGGAAGCCTGATCGAAATAAGTTTCTTTCACCGTTACGGGCACAATTCCTTCCGCAAACCAGCCTTCTTTTTGCGCGCGCAGCGCTTTTTGGTGTGATTGAAATGAAAATTCATCCTGCGCCTCTCGGCTGATCTTGAAATCCTGTGCTACCTGCTCGGCGGTAAGGCCCATACTGAGATAGTAATCGGGATTAGTATGCGCTATTTCGTAGTTCAAAGCCGTTTTCCAGCCCATTGTAGGCACCATCGACATCGACTCAGTGCCTCCTGCAATAATGCATTCGGCCATACCGGCATGGATTTTCGCCGACGCCATCGCGATCGCCTCCACGCCCGAGCCGCAATAGCGGTTAATTGTAATGCCGGAAACGTTTTTGGGTAATGAAAGCAATGCCACGTAACGGCCCATTTGCATGCCTTGCTCGGCCTCAGGCACCGCATTACCCACAATCACGTCATCCACGCGGGCCGGGTCAAGCTGCGGGGTTTGTTCGAGCAAATGCTTGATCACCGTTGCACCGAGGTCGTCGGGACGTGTAAACCGGAACCCGCCTCTCGGCGCCTTGCCCACCGCGGTGCGATAGCCAGCAACAATGTATGCGTTCATATTGGATCTGTTTTGAAATCAGTTTTAGCAGGTTTTCCTATTTAGTATGCCTGCATACCATTCGTAAAAATAGGTATTAATCCTAAAACAACAAACCGCCGGAGTTTGTTTTCCGGCGGTTTGCAACTACCAAGTCTTGCTGATGGAAGTCTTAATTTCTAGGAGGGAATGTGCCCTTCTTCCAGCTCTTTGGGTCGTTTTGCAATGTCGGGCATGACGATCCAAAGGATGATGTAAAACAAAATGACAGGAAATGTTACCGGAATGAAGACCGCGAGCACGAACAACACCCGGATAATGGTGACGTCGATTTCGAAGTAATCGGCTAATCCTGAGGCTACACCGCCGATCATTTTGTTGCTGGTATTACGGAACAATCTATTGTGGTTCATGGCTATATCTGTTTAAATCGTTTTGATGTGTTAAAGGTACTATGTATTACCCAGTAGTGGTTTCAAATCTGTACAGACGGTGTAAGGCCGGTAGCACGGGTCGTTTTTAATGATAATAAACATTAGATCTGCATTAGGATTATGCCAGTTGTTGCGTAATACTATTGGCAATGAATTACCTTTGACCCAGGAAATAGGAGTTTTACTGACAATGTGACACGCGTTTCTGTGCAGGCTCAATATTTTTCAAGGATAAAACCGGTTAAAAAACATACATCACATCATGTTTAAAATATTTTCCAAGCTGTTTGGCACGAAATCAGAACGGGATTTGAAAGAACTCACCCCGTACGTTGAAAAGGTGAATGCCGAATATGCCCTCCTGGCCTCCCTGTCGAATGATGAGCTCCGGGCACAGTCCGCGAACTTGAAACAACATATTGCCGATCAACTGAAATCTGTCGATGAACAAATCGCAGTGTTAAGACAGCAGGCAGCCGACGAGCCGAATGTGGACAACAAAGAGGCGATCTTCAAGAAGATCGACGCGCTCGAACTGGAAAGGAATAAAGAACTGGAAAAGGTGTTGCTGGATATTCTACCAAAAGCATTCGCAATTGTGAAGGACACCGCACGCCGTTTTACAGAAAATGATAAACTGGAAGTAACCGCCAACTTTTTTGACCGCGAAATCGCTTCTAAAAAATCGAATGTGACCATTAGCGGCGATAAGGCACTTTGGAATACAACCTGGGACGTGATCGGGCAGCCTATCAAATGGAATATGGTCCATTATGATGTGCAGCTGATCGGTGGTGTGGTGCTGCACCAGGGTAAGATCTCCGAAATGGCAACGGGTGAAGGTAAAACCCTCGTGGCTACATTGCCTTCCTTCCTGAATGCATTGGCCGGCCAGGGCGTTCACATCGTAACCGTGAACGACTACCTCGCGAAACGCGATGCCGAGTGGAATGCACCGCTTTTTGAATTCCACGGTATGAGCGTCGACTGTATCGACCGCCACCAGCCGAACACCATTGCACGCCGCAATGCCTATAAAGCCGACCTTACTTACGGTACCAACAACGAATTCGGTTTCGACTACCTGCGTGACAATATGTCACGGACTCCGGAAGAGCTCGTGCAGCGCAAGCACCATTTCGCGATGGTCGATGAGGTCGACTCCGTGTTGATTGATGATGCGCGTACGCCATTGATCATCAGCGGCCCGGTACCACGTGGCGACGAGCAGGAGTTTTTGGAACTGAAACCGCGCGTTTCGAGGATCGTAGAGGCGCAGAAACGCCTCGCGATGGACTTCCTGAACGACGCTAAGAAGAAAATTCAGGCAGGAGATAAAAAAGAAGGTGGTCTGGCATTGTTCCGCGCACACCGCGGTATGCCGAAATACAAGCCTTTGATCAAATACCTCAGCGAAGGCGGTGTAAAAGCCATTATGCAGGAATCGGAATCGATCTACCTGGCAGAAAACCAGAAACTGATGCCGCAAGCCGACGCTCCGCTTTACTTCACAATCGACGAGCGCCACAACAGCATCGAACTGACCGAAAAAGGGATCGACTTCCTCACCGGCGAATCGGAAGAAAGCAACTTCTTTATTCTCCCTGACATTGCTGTCGACCTTGACGCCATCGAAAAAGACGCTTCGCTCAGCGAGCACGACCGCGTAATCGCCAAAGAAGCATTGATCCGCGACTACTCCGTCAAAACAGCCCGTATCCACACGGTAAACCAGCTTTTGAAAGCATTTACATTGTTTGAAAAAGACGTGGAGTACGTGATTATGGACGGAAAAGTGAAGATCGTCGACGAGCAAACCGGCCGTATTATGGAAGGCCGCCGCTACTCCGACGGCCTGCACCAGGCGATCGAAGCGAAAGAAAGTGTACGCGTGGAAGACGCTACGCAGACCTACGCGACGATTACCCTTCAAAACTACTTCCGGATGTACCACAAACTGGCTGGTATGACCGGTACTGCGGAAACCGAAGCAGGCGAATTCTGGGAAATCTACAAACTCGACGTCGTTTCGATCCCTACCAACAGAGGAATTGTCCGTAAAGACCAGGAAGATAAAGTATACCGTTCGGTTCGCGAGAAATACAATGCGGTAACCGACGAAATCGTGGAACTCGTGGAGGCCGGCCGCCCGGTACTCGTGGGTACTACTTCGGTTGAAAACTCCGAGATCATCAGCCGGATGCTGACGCTCCGCAAGATCCCGCACCAGGTTTTGAACGCGAAACAACACCAGCGCGAGGCGGAGGTAGTTGCGGAAGCGGGTAAACCAGGCACTGTGACGATCGCTACCAACATGGCTGGTCGCGGTACCGACATTAAGCTGACGCCAGAAGCGAAAGCCGCAGGCGGTTTAGCAATCATCGGTACGGAGCGCCACGAGAGCCGTCGCGTCGACCGCCAGCTGCGTGGTCGTTCGGGACGTCAGGGTGACCCGGGTTCGTCTCAATTCTTCGTTTCCCTCGAAGATAACCTGATGCGTTTGTTCGGTTCCGACCGGATGGCCAAAGTAATGGATCGCATGGGCCTTGAAGAAGGTGAAGTAATCCAGAGCAGCATGATCACGAAGTCGATCGAGCGCGCGCAGAAGAAAGTGGAGGAAAACAACTTCGGTATGCGGAAACGCTTGCTGGAATATGACGATGTAATGAACTATCAGCGTGACGCGATTTATACGCGCCGTCGCAATGCATTGTTCGGAGATCGTCTGGCGGTGGATATTGCCAACACATTGTTCGATGTGTGCGACGAAATCGCTACTACCGCAGGCAGCTACGCCGAGCTTGAACTCGCAGCCATTACCACATTGGGAATGGAAGTGCCGTTCACCGAGCATGAATACAGCGCGTTGAAACCTGCGGAACGTTCGCAAAAACTGTACGACGCGGCCGAGAAGCAATATCAGGACAAAAACGACAGCATTTCGGGCAAAGCATTGCCGGTGCTTCGCTCCATCCACGCGGAACGTGGTGCGGTGATTTCCGAAATCATGATCCCGTTCACCGACGGTATCCGTCAGGCTGGCGTGGTGGTGGGCTTGCAAAAGGCCATCGAAAGCGAAGGCAAAGACATTACCCGCGAAATGGAGAAAGCGATCGTGCTTTCGCTCATCGACCAGGAATGGAAAGAGCATTTGCGCGAAATGGACGATTTGAAACAGTCCGTTCAGAATGCCGTATTCGAGCAGAAAGATCCGTTGCTGATCTACAAATTCGAATCCGTGGAGCTG